>JAFNXG010000053.1 GCA_017383505.1 Clostridium sp. | reverse complement strand
TAAAGATAATTAATCTAATTAGCCCTAAATTACTAATTCCAATTCATTCATATAGACCAGAAAAACTTTATAATGAAAATGGAGATGTATTGTTACCGGAAAAGGGACAGACAATATAATATATTAAAAAGGAAGAGTAAAAATGAAATTAGCTATATATCATACAAGTGATCTACATGGATATGTCTATCCAACTAATTATGTAAAAGAACAACAACTTGGAATACTTAAAATAGGAAGTTATATATTAAATGATCAGAAGAATTATGATGCATCATTAAAAATTGATTGCGGTGATTTATTACAAGGATCAGCTTTAGCACATTACTTATCTAAACAAAAATTAGATAAAAATCCTATATTAGAAGGATTGGAGTTTATAGGGTATGATGCATATGTTATAGGTAATCATGAATTTAATTATGGATTAGAGTATTTAAATAATTCTTATAAGCATGTAGAAGATAAAATAATTAATTCTAATATAGAAGGTTTAGAATTTAATACAAAGCCTTATAAGATATTTAACTTTAATGGGTTTAGAGTTGCATGTATTGGATTTACAACATCATTTATACCTAATTGGGAACATGAAAAAAATATTATTAATCTGAAATTTTTAAATCCTGTTGAGATGTATGGAAAGTATGAAAAAGAGTTAAAAGAAAAAGCAGATTATATTATAGTTTGTTACCATGGAGGATTTGAAAAAAGTTTAGATGGAACTAATACACCAACAGAAAAGCTTACAAAAGAGAATCAAGGAAGTGAATTATTAGAAAAATATAATTCAATCAATATGGTTTTAAGTGGTCATCAGCATAGATCATTTATTACTATGATTAATGGGGTTCTTTGCTCTCAGCCACTTCATAATGGGCAAAAGTTCAGTAAAATTATATTAGATACTGAAACTAATGAAGTAAGCTATGAATTAGTTGATGTTTCTTTATTAAATGATGAAATTAATGAAGATATGGAAAAAATATTTAATAATGTTGAGACAGAGTTAAAGGATTATTTAGATAGAGAAATTGGTTGTTTTGATAAAGATATAGTTATAGATGATATTTTTGAGGCAAGATTAAAAGGTCATCCATTTATTAATTTTTTACATCAAGTTCAACTTGAAGCCTCAGAAGCAGATTTTTCAGCTTTATCATTATTTGATAGTGCAATTGGATTTAAGAAAAATGTATCTATTAGAGATATATTAATTAATTATCCTTATCCAAATACTTTAATGGTTTTAAAAGTTAAAGGAGATAAGTTAAAAGAAGCCATTGAAAAAGCTGCTACTTATTTTTCAATTGAAGATGGAAAAATTAAAATTAGTGATAGCTTCTTAATTCCTAAAGTTCAAAATTATAATTATGATATGTTTGCTGGATTAGATTATGAAATTGACTTATCAAGGGATTTTGGTAATAGAGTGATTTCTATGAAAAAAGACGGTAAGGATATTGATTTAGATAAGTATTATAAAGTTGTTATGAATAATTATCGTGCAACAAATACTTCAATCTATCCAAGTTATGAGGGTGCTGAAGTAGTTAAAGAGATTAATGTTGATGTAAGTGAACTTATAATTAACTATTTCTTAAAACATCATAATGTTAAAGTTATTCAACAAAGTAATTACATAATAAAGTAAAATTAAAGGAACTGTTGCATTGAACAATTTATGCAATAGTTCCTTTAACAATATTTAACATAGATTTTACATTTAATATGTATAAAAATGTTATCTAGCGAGAGTTAAATAGGTATGAATTTATATTAAATAATAAATTATTTCATATAAAAATGCATAAATCTTTAATATAGATTTACGCATTTTTTTGTTAATTGAAATTAATAGTTGTGATAGTTGAAGCGATTATAGAAATTAAATATGATTTTTTTAAATTTTATTAAATAAAATCTGAAAAATGTGTTTTAAGCGTTGAAAAATAAGGTAAAATAGAATATATAAAGATATATTAGCTAAATTTCTAGAAAAAGTAGAGAATATAAATGAAAAAAATAGTATCATGTACTATTGCAACAGCATTGGCAACAACAAATTTAACGAGTATGTCGGTTGAAGCTATGAGCTCAACTACTAAAGTAGATGAGTCGGTGGATATTAACGAAAGTATTAATAATTCAACAGAGGTAATCATTGAAGATACCGACAAAATAGAAAATAATAATGAAGAAAATAAATCCTATGATGAAAATGGTAATAATTTAGATTTTGAAGAGTCATTAATTGAAAAAGATGAAGAATCAATTGATGAAAGCGACATATTAATTGATGATAAATTAGAAGATAGTTATATTGAAAGCGATTTAAATGTAGAAAATGAAGAAGCTAATAATATAGATGGAATTGATATTAATGAAAGATAAAAATGTTTCTATTAATTTATCTGTAGATAAGAGTAATGATAATGTTTTAGGATATGAAATTTATAGAAATGGTAAGCCTTGTGGATTTATTGAAAGAGATAAAGGTTCTACAGAGATAACTTATACTGATGTTGTAGATAATATTAATAATAGAGTAGTTACTTATTCTGCAATTGCTTATGACTATAACTTAAATCCTACAAATACTGTAGAGTTAGGAACTGTTAAGATTAGACATGATGGTGGAGTTGCTAAATC
>JAFNXG010000052.1 GCA_017383505.1 Clostridium sp. | reverse complement strand
TCAGATGCTTCACATGAACTTAGAACTCCTATTTCAGTAATTCAAGGTTATGCAAATATGCTTGATAGATGGGGGAAAAATGATGAAAGTGTATTAGATGAATCTATTACAGCTATAAAGTCTGAATCAGAAAATATGAAAAATTTAATTGAACAGTTGTTATTTTTAGCAAGAGGTATTAATGGAAAAACACAGCTTACTATCAAAGAGTTTTCTTTAAGTAATATGATTAAGGAAGTTGTAGAAGAATCTAAAATGATAGATGATAAACATGTATATAGTTATATTAATTTAGAAGAGGTTAATGTTTATGGAGATATGGGATTTCTTAAACAAACTGCTAGGATATTAGTTGAAAATGCAGCTAAATATACAGAGACAGGAGAAAATATAGAACTTAAAGTAGGAAGAGATAGCAAAGGAATATCTTATTTTTCTGTACAGGATAATGGAATAGGAATGGATACGGAAGATATACCACATATATTTGAACGTTTCTTTAGAGCTGATACAGCAAGAGTTAGAAAGAATGGTGGTACGGGACTTGGATTATCTATAGCTAAATGGATTATTGATAATCATAATGGATATTTTAGTGTTGTAAGTAGAAAAGAAATAGGTACAAGAATAACAGTGTATTTACCAGAAAAACAAGTTTAAACAAGCTACATTAACTCGTTATAATCAAGCATATTCTGTAGCTAAAAAATTAGGAGCAGATAGGCTAGTTTTTTATTCATGTTATTATGAAGATGTATATTTTAAATTGTTTATTATGAGCAAAAATAAGTGTTTTTGTTATAATTATAAGGAGATATTAATTAGAGAGTTAAATTTTATAGTATAATTTAAATATTCTTAAATTGAGATAAAAAAATATTTATATGAAAGGAGGATATTAATGACAGTATATTTAAATACTAATAGTCCATTAGAAAATTATAAAAAGTTAATAAATACAGATTATTTTGTTGATAAATCTATGATAATTGAAAAATTAAATAGACGTATTAATACTGCAAGTTGTTATATATGTATAACAAGGCCAAGAAGATTCGGTAAATCAAGCATTGTAGACATGTTAGGCGCATATTACTCTAAAGCTATAGATGCAAAATATGTTTTTAATAACCTTAACATAAGTAAAAGTAAATCATATAATGAAAACTTAAATAAATATAATGTTATAAATATTAGTTTTAATAAAGTACCAGATAAAAATATAAGTTATGAAGAATATATAAATTTAATTCAGAGTGCATTAATAAGTGATATAAAAGAATTATATCCTAACATAGATAAGAAAAAGTGGTTTACTATTAGTGATATGTTTTTTCTTACAGGAGATAAGTTTATTTTTCTTTTAGATGAGTGGGACTATATATTTAATAATGATTTGTTTGAAGAAAATCAAAATGATTTCTTAGAATTCTTAAGACAATTACTTAAGGATCAACCATATGTATCACTTGCATATATGACGGGTGTATTGCCAATAAAAAGATATTCCAGTGGTTCTGCACTTAATATGTTTGATGAATTTACTTTTTTAAAAGATAGGCAATATGGTGAATATTTTGGTTTTGAAGAAAATGAAGTTATTCAATTATGTAATAAGAATAAAGAGTTAGATTATAAGATACTAGAAGAATGGTATAATGGATATTTAACAGCAAAAGGAATAAAAATTTATAATCCACGTTCTGTAGTAAAAGCACTTGAAAATAGCTATTGTGAGAGTTATTGGACTAATACTGGAGCAATGGATGAAGTAGCTGAATATTTAAAATATAACACTTTAGATATAAGAGATGATGTAATAGAAATGATTTCTGGAGAAGAAATTGATATTACTATAAATGAAGAGTTTAGAGCCGGTCAAGGAGCACCACGTAACAAAGAGGAAATATATTCTGCAATGATAGTTCTTGGATTTTTATCATATCATGATGGATATTTAAAAATTCCTAATAAAGAGCTTATGAAAGAATTTGAAAAAGCATTAAAAGATGAGTCCTTTGGATATGTATCAGAGATAATAGATAATTCAAAGAAAATGCTTAAAGCAACTGTTAAAGGTGATAATAAAATAGTTGAAGAAATTCTTCATGATATTCATAATTCAGAAATACCAATTCTTCAGTATAATGATGAAAATAGCTTATCATGTGTGTTAACATTAGCATATCTTTCGGCAAGAGATACGTATAGAGTTGAGAGAGAAGAAAAGAGTGGAAAGGGATATGCAGATTTTACTTTTCATCCAAGAAGAAGAAATGATATTCCTTTTATAGTTGAATTAAAAAAAGATGAAGTTCCACAAGGTGCAATAAAGCAAATAAGAGAAAAAGAATATGTACAAAAGTTTAAGCTAGAAAATAAAGATAAAAAAGTTTTGGCAGTAGCAATTTGTTATGATTCAAAAAATAAAGAGCATAAGTGCATAATTGAAGAAATCTAGTTTATTCACTTAATAATAAATATAAAAATATGCATTAGTTTTATAGCCTTTAAAAAGTTATAATTTTCATAGACTTATCCCTAATTAAAACAATATGAATTGGTTAAAATACAATTAGGTGGTGAATAAGATGGAAAGTAAAAAAAAGAGTTTTAATATAAAAAATTCTTTAATAGGCTTATTTACAGGGTTTATAAATGGGTCTTTCGGTTCAGGTGGAGGTACTCTTTTAGTACCAATTTTAAATGATATTCTTAAGGTAGAAGAGCATAAATCACATGCTACAGCACTAGCTATAATAGTATTTTTAACCGGAGCAAGTTCAGCTGTTTATATTTTTAAAGGTACTTATGATTTTCAGTTAACATGGAAGGTTGCAATAGGAAGTATAGTAGGTGGTATTATTGGAGCTAAATTATTATCTAAAGTTACAGGAAAATTTTTAAGAATAATTTTTGGAATAATAATGATAATAGCTGCATTTAGGATGGTGTTTTAATGATATATACAATAATAGGCTTTTTTGCAGGAATAATTGGTGGAATGGGTATGGGAGGAGGAACTATTCTTATACCTGCTTTAATTATGTTTGCAAAAATTGATCCTAAAATCGCTCAAAGTATTAATTTACTGTCATCTATACCAATGGCTATTTTTGCTCTTATAATCCATATTAAAAATAAAAATGTT
>JAFNXG010000051.1 GCA_017383505.1 Clostridium sp. | reverse complement strand
TTGGAGAAGCATTCCCTAAGTTAGTTTACTTACTTGATGAGCATAATTGTCTTGAAGGTGGTAAATATGATTATATAACTAGGCTTGCAGCTAAATGTACGGCTAAGAGATTAGTACCTGATTATCAAAGTGCTAAGATAATGAGAGAAAATTATGAAGGTTGTACTTTCCCACCAATGGGATGTAGATCGCACTTGTCTCCTAAAAAGATAAATGGGGAATATAAGTGGTATGGAAGATTTAACCAGGGTGTGGTTAGTTTAAATTTACCACAAATTGCTATTATAGCAGATAAAGATATGGAAATGTTCTGGGAAATGCTTGATCAAAGATTAGAACTTTGTAAAAATGCATTATTAACTAGACATAAGATGTTACTTGGAGTAACTTCAGATTCAAGCCCAATACATTGGCAACATGGAGCTATAGCAAGACTTAAGAAGGGTGAAAAGATAGATAGTTTATTAAAAAATGGGTATTCTACACTTTCACTTGGGTATGTTGGTATAGCCGAAATGGTTCAAGCTATGCTTGGAGTAAGTCATACTTCTGAAGAAGGGGAAAGATTTGCTTTAGAAGTAATGAATCATATGAAAGCTAAATGTGATGAATGGAAGAAAGAAACGGGCCTTGGATTTGGTCTTTATGGTACTCCGGCTGAATCACTTATATATAGATTCTGTAGAATAGATAAAGCAAGATTTGGCGAAATAAAGAATGTAACTGATAGATTATATTATACAAACTCATATCACGTGCATGTGTGTGAAGAAATTGATGCATTTAGTAAGCTTAAGTTTGAAGCACAATTCCATAGTATAAGTAATGGAGGATGCATAAGCTATATTGAAGTGCCAGATATGAATAAAAATGTTGAAGCTATTGAAGATATAATTAACTTTATATATCACAATATTCAATATGCAGAAAGTGCGACTTGTTGCTAATTGAAAAGATTAGCCTAAATTAGCGGATTAAATTCTGAAATTTAGAACTGTTATTAAGAGTGAGTAGAACGATAGGGTAACGCCTTGAAATGCTCCCACTAATACTCCGAATAGCGATTTAATGAGTAAACATTAAAAGGTTATAAGCTCGGTGAAGTCGTCTGAGAGTACACCGTAAGTTGAATATTTCAACACGAAAAGCGAACTAGAGGTAGTCGAGTGTATGATAGGGCGGGTGTCTATAAAGTACCTATGGTTAGGATGTTCATTATGAACTGACGAAATTGGGAATGTACGGGTCTAGACGTATAACATTTAGAAATGAATGGGCTACTATGTAGCGTAAGTGTAGATGAGTAAGAATTTTCCGTGTGAAAATCTATATAGTGTTAAAGGCACTATCAAGCTTACAGGCTCAAACCAATGACCTAAGGGTATATGTAAAGATACTTAATAACGGAACAAGGGAAGCTTGGAATATGGAGGTTTTACTACTGTTGAAGTATTGATAAGGAAAAGCTAAAGCTATAACTTATCTTAATCCAAGTGAAAGTGGTGGCACGAAGCTATGAAGATTTTTGTAATGAAAATCGAGCAATAGCCACTAGACAAGTTTACAAACAAATTAAATAATAAATAAATTCAAGGTTCTTGTAAGACTAAAAGATGCTAAAAACCTTAAAGGGTGTGGCAGACTTGAACGACAGAAAACTAAAGAAGAAACAATTGTTAAGAAATAACGAATATTACAATATGCAAAGCGTATTTGATGATTTGTATAGTAAATCTAAACAAGGATATAACTTCACAAAATTAGTTGAATTAATATCAACTAAAGAAAACATACTTTTAGCTTATAGAAACATTAAAAATAATAAAGGCTCTAATACTGTTGGAACTGATAACGAAGATATAAGCAAATATAAAAATATGAATGAAGAAGATTTTGTAAAACTAATACAAAATAAATTACAAAACTACTATCCTAAAAGTGTAAGAAGGGTTGAAATCCCAAAACCAAATGGTAAGAAAAGACCATTAGGAATACCTTGTATAGACGATAGAATAATACAACAATGTATTAAACAAATATTAGAACCTATATGTGAGGCAAAATTTCATAATCATAGCTATGGCTTTAGACCTAATAGAGGTACAAAACATGCAATAGCTAGATGTATGCACATGATACATCAAAGTAACCTACACTTTGTTGTAGATATAGATATTAAGAGTTTCTTTGATAATGTTAATCATAGTAAACTGAAAAAGCAGATGTGGCATTTAGGCATAAGAGATAAAAACCTTATTTGTATAATAGGAAAAATATTAAAATCTAATATAGAAGGCATTGGAGTACCTACAAAAGGTACTCCACAAGGTGGAATAATAAGTCCATTATTATCTAACATAGTATTAAATGAATTAGATTGGTGGATAAGTGACCAATGGGAAACATTCAAACCTAGACATAAATATAGTAGTATTGGAAATCAGCAACAAAATCTTAGAAAATCAACAAACCTAAAAGAGATGTTTATAGTAAGATACGCTGATGATTTCAAAATATTCTGTAAAGATTACAAATCAGCAGAAAAAATATTCAATGCAGTTAAAGATTGGCTAAAAATTAGATTAGACTTAGAAGTAAGTGATGAAAAATCAAAAATCACAAATATCAGAAAAGTCAGTACAGAATTTTTAGGTTTCAAATTAAAAGCTGTAAAGAAAAAAGGCAGATATGCTTGTAAAAGTAATATGAGTGAAAAAGCTAAAAAGAAAGCATTTAACAAAATTAAAAAACAAATAAAAGTATTAAAATATAATGTTAATGTTAAAGAGATAAATAAATATAACTCAATTATTCTAGGAATTCATAACTATTATAATTGTGCAACACATATCACAAAAGATATGGGAGAAATAAATTTTTTAGCAAGCAAGACCTTATTTAACCGACTTAAATTAGTAAAATCAGACCGAAAATTTATGTCAAAAGTTTACAAAAGTCTGTATGGTGAATACAAAGGTAGAGTAATAAGTATATTAGGAATAGCATTATTCCCAATCTATGGTTGTAAAACTCGTCCTCCGATGAATTTCAATCAAAATGTTAGTAACTATACAGAAGAAGGTAGAAAGATAATACATGACAAACTAAGGTCATTAGATTACCTTATAGAATATTTATTAAAAGCCAGTTATGAAAAAGGAAATGTTGAATTAGAAGATAATAAAATATCTCTAATTGCTGGACAAAACGGAAAATGTTTTGTTACAGGTGAAAAATTAGAACCACTAAATATGGAATGTCACCATAAAATTCCTAAATCACTAGGCGGAACAGATAAATATGAAAATCTTGTATGGCTTAAATATGAAGTCCATAAGTTAATACATGCAACACTACCTGAAACTATTGAAAAATATTTAAACACTATAAATTTAAATTCAAAAGGTCTAAAGAAAGTTAATTCTTTAAGAAAACTAGTCGGAAATTTACCTATTTAATCAATGGATTGTAAATTGTTGGAACGCCGTATGAGTACGAAAGTCTCACGTACGGTGTGAAGCGGGGGAAAAGTTAGAGATAACTTCAAAGACTTACCTATCGCTATTCAATACTAAATCTGATGTTTGTTTTAAATGTGGATTTAATGGAGAAATGGAATTGAATAAAGAAAGCTTAACTTGGCACTGTCCATCATGTGGAAATGATGATGAAAGTGAATTACAAGTTATGAGAAGAACTTGTGGGTTAACTATATAGGCTCACGTAAAATTATCGAAACTGCGGGAAAATCCTTAGAGCTTAATACTACCAAGCTATTTAAGAAATTAAATAGTGGCTAAGAGTAGTTGCTTAGGTATGGTAAAAAGGTATTTTGATTGGACAATCCGCAACCAAGCTCCTAAGTCGCTAGATATGGATAAGGCTCAACGACTATAATGGTAATGCATATATTAGTTATGTAAAGGGATAGTCTACTCCGACCTTTAATTAGGTGTTAAAGTATTGGGAAACCAACGGTATTATGGATATAGGAAGTTCATATTGGAATAAAGGAAGAACTGCTGAAATTGGAGATAGAGTTCTTCACTTATAAAAAAATGAGAGGATTACCTCTCATTTTTTATATAATAATTCATATAACTAATATTTAATCTAGCGAATATAGGGAATAATTATTATGTATATGAATTAATAAGATTAGATTAGTAAATTTGTTAATTAAATGGGGGAATTTTGTATGAGATATGCTAAAATTAGAAAATTAGATGTAACAAATGGGCCAGGAATTCGTACAACTCTTTTTGTAAGTGGATGTACACATAATTGTGAAGGATGTTTTAATAAAGAGCAACAAGATTTTAATTATGGAAATGAATTTACCAAAGAAACAGAAAATGAATTTATAGAGTATACTAAGTCTCGTCAAATAAAAGGTGTAAATATATTAGGCGGAGAACCTATGCAACAAACAAAGGATGATTCGCTATTAAATCTCCTAAAAAGAATAAAAATAGAGACTAATAAGCCTATATGGTTATGGTCTGGATATAAATTTGAAGAGATAATAATAGAACCTAAAATGCTTGAGTTATTAAAACAAGTAGATGTTTTAATAGATGGTAAATTTGAAATTGAAAAACGAGACTTAATGCTTAAATATAGGGGTTCAGAAAATCAAAGAGTAATAGATGTAAAAAAATCATTAGAACAAGGTAGAGTAATTAAGTTATCAATATAATAATTTTGAGTTAGCCATAGAAATATTAAATAAAAAATACTATTTTTATGGCTTTAATTATATTAAAATAAAAAAATAATGAAGATAATCTAAATTAATATTATAATAAGAAAAGCTAACAAGTTATTATTCCTTAATTTTTAAATAAAATCTTTATTATATTATAGAAGATTATACATTAGAAATGTGGTGATTAAGTGTTAGGACTAATAGGGATAAGGAAAAATGTAGATATAAAAATAAGAGAAAGATTATCTATTACATTAGATAAACAGTGTGAAGCTATACAAGAACTTAAAATGTTATATGATGAAGTAGTTATAATAAGCACATGTAATAGAACAGAAGTATATATTTCAGGTTCATTAAACAGCGAAAATGAGATAAGAAATATATTTAATATATTAGATTGGGATATTTCATTATTAGAGTATACTTTCTTTTTAAAAGGAATAGATGTAGCTAAACATCTGTTAGAAGTATCTTGTGGATTTCATTCTAGAATATTAGGTGAAGATCAAATTTTAGGTCAAATTAAATCAGCTTATGAATTAAGCTTAAATTATGAAGCCATTAATTCAAAACTTTTAAGATTATTTGAAGAAGCACTAAGTTGTGGGAAAAAGTTTAGAACCGAAAGTAAATTATACCAGATACCAGTATCCTCATCATCTATTGCTGTAAATAGGATAGAAGAGTTTGGTGCTAAAAGTGCTATGGTTTTAGGTTATGGAACTATAGGAAGTTTAGTAGTGAAATATATATTGAGAACTAAATTAAAAGAAATATTTATTGTAGTAAGGAATAAGAAAAAGGTAGCAGATTTAAATGATGATAGAATACGAGTATTAGATTTTAATGAATTTAAAGAAAAAATCAATAATGTTGATGCAGTTATAAGTTGTACATCAGCGTCACACGTAATTATAGAAAATAGTTATATAAATAAGTTTGGTGAAAAGATAATGCTAATAGATTTAGCACTTCCACGTGACATTGATGAATCATTAAAAGAAAATAATAGAGTATGTTTATTAGATATTGATGATATAAGTAAATTAGATAGCTATAATAAAAAATTAAGAAGTAATAAAATGAATGAATATAGATTTTTAATTGATAAATATTTAGATGAATATGCGGATTGGATTCGTGTTAGGGAAGTTACACAACATATAAAAGAAATTAAAAACTTAGGTAATATGGTTACTGAAAGTAGAGTAAAATCCTTTGAAAATAAATGTAAAAATAAAGAGGATATTGAACTTGCAAATACATTAATAAAAAGTGTGTCTGATTATTACATAAATAGAGCAATAAAGTTATTAAAAGAGGAAAAGTTAAAAGGGCGTGAAGAAGAGTGTCTAAGAGTGTTGGAAAAGATATTCATGGAGAATTAAATTATGCGCCAATAACATTATTTGCAGAAAAAATTAAAATTGGTGTAATAGGGGCTGGGAGAGGTGCCCTAATTAAAGTTAAAAATTTTTATAATAAAAATAGTAATATAGAAGTATTAGCATTAGATTTTTTAGATGAATTTTATACTTTCAATAAAGATAGGGTTAAGTTAATACAGGGTAATTATGATAGAGAGTTTATATTAGATAAGCATTTAATTATAATTGCAATAGATGATAAATATGTAGTTAATAATATAAAAAAGGACTGTAAAGAGTTATATAAAATATATATAAATTCATCTAGTTTTAAAGAGGGTATGGGAGTTATACCTGTTAGTAGAGAAAGTGATAGTATTATAGTTTCTGTTAATACAAAGGTTGGAAATCCAAGAGGTGCAGTAATGGTAGCTGACTATATTACAAAATCTTTAAAAACTTTTGATGATTATATAAACCTAACGGGTAAAATTAGAAATAGCTTAAACATAGATAGAAGAGAAAAAGAAGAGTTGATAAAATTTATTAATTGTAGTGATTGTAAATTCTTTTATGATAAAAATAAGATTATAGAAATATTTAGATTGTTTTATAATGATGATATAGTAAATAAAATAATCTCCTTAGGAAAGGAAGAATAGAGTTATGGAATTAGTTTTAGCAACTAGAAAAAGCATGTTAGCTCAAACTCAAACTGAAACAGTTATGAAGTTATTAAAAAATAAATTAAATATAGATAGTAAAAAGCTCCTAGTAGTAACAGAGGGAGACAAGAGATTAGATGTAACTTTAGACAAAATTGGTGGTAAGGGGCTATTTACAAAAGAAATAGAAATAGCATTATTAGAAGGAAAAGCTCAGGCAGCAGTACATTCAATGAAAGATGTTCCATATGATATTGGCTCTGATTTTGAACTTGTAGCAATACCGGAAAGAGAAGATGTAAGAGATGTACTTGTTTCTCAAAATGGAGAATCATTAAATGAATTAAGAAAAGGAGCAATAATAGGAACTAGTAGTATAAGAAGAGCTACTCAGTTAAAGGCAATAAGAGGTGATATAAATATTGTTCCTATAAGAGGAAATGTAGGTACAAGACTTGAAAAAATGAAAAATGAAGGTATGGATGGAATTATTCTAGCAGCGGCAGGTTTAAAAAGGCTAGGTATGGAAGATATAATTAGTGATTATTTAAATCCTGAAATATTTGTTCCAGCCGTTTCTCAAGGTGCTCTTGGAGTAGAGTGTCTAAAAAATAGTGAATATAATAATTGTTTAAAAAAGTTAGATAATATAGATGTAAGAACTGCTGTAGAAGCTGAAAGAAGTTTTATGAAAGAATTAAATGGTGACTGCCATAGTTTAATAGGAGCATATGCAAGACTTCAAGGAAGTGATATATATATTATAGGCACTTATGAAGTTAATGGCGTAATAGTTAAAAAAGATATTTTAGGAAATAAAGAAGAACATATTGAATTAGGTAAAAGGTTAGCACAGAAAATATTGAGAGTATAGTACATATAAGTTAAGTGAAGAAAGTAGGCGTTATATATGAGTGGAAAAGCTTATATTATAGGTTGTGGACCTGGAGATGAAGAATTATTAACGATTAAGGCTGTTAAAGTATTAGAGAAGTGTACAGTTGTACTTTATGATAGATTAGTCTCAAATAATATTTTAAATTATTTAAATGAAGATTGTTTAATTTATTATTGTGGAAAAGAGCCAGGAGCTCATTACAAAACACAAGATGAAATAAATGATATGATAGTTAGCCTTGTTAAAGAAGGACATATAGTAGGTAGAGTTAAAGGTGGAGATCCTTATGTATTTGGAAGAGGTGGAGAAGAAGTTTTAGCACTTAATAGTGAAAACTTAGATTTTGAAGTTATTCCCGGAGTTACATCTCCAATATCAGTTTTAAATTATGCAGGTATTCCAATAACTCAAAGGGGAATAGCTCAAAGTTTTCATATTGTAACTGGAATGACAAGTGCTAGTGAGAAAATAAATTGGAATGCTCTTGCAAATGAAAATGGAACTCTTGTATTTATGATGGGACTTGAAAATATAGAAAGAATAGTATCAAATCTTATCACAAATGGAAAGGATAAAGAAACTCCAGCCGCAGTAGTAATGAGAGGAACATCCTCAAAACAAAGGAAAGTAGTAGGAACCTTAGAAAATATAGTACATAAGGTTAAAGAATCTGCTTTAAAATCACCTTGTATAATTGTTGTTGGAGAAGTTATAGAGTTAAATGATAAATTATCTTGGTATGAAAATAAGCCTCTATTTGGAACTAATATATGCATAACTAGATCAAGAGAGCAAAGTTCAAATTTAAAGAGTGCTTTAAGAGAATTAGGAGCAGAGGTAACTGAAATAAACTCAATAAAAATAAAACCTACAACTGATAATTTAAGACCATATTTAGATAAATTAAAAGAATATAATCATATTATTTTAACATCAGTTAATGCAGTAGATAACTTCTTTGATTTTCTGATAGATGAAAATTATGATATTAGAAACATAAATGCTAAGTTCTCTGTAATAGGAAAGGCTACTAAAAAAGCTTTAATTAGAAGAGGAATAGTTCCATTTGTAATGGCAAGAGAATTTGTTGGTGAAGGATTATTTAAAGCTTTATTACCATATTTAAATGAAAATGAAAAAGTTTTAATTCCGTGTTCATCAAGTAGCAGAAGCTATCTATATGATGAGATAAAAGCATTGGGATTAGAGGTAGATAGAGTACATATATATGATACTGTATGTGGAACTTTAAAGAATAAAAGAGCCTTTGACGAAGTTGATTATGTATTATTTACAAGCCCTAGTACTGTAAAAAATATGATAGATATGCTAGGGATAGATGCTATAAAAGAAAAAAGGCTTATAGCAATAGGACCACAAACAGCAAAAGCAATAAAGGAAAGAAATATGGATTGTTTTATTTGCAAGAAACATTCAGAAGAGGGATTCCTTAAAGAAATAATTAATTTTAAGGAGGTAGAAAATGTTTAGAAGAGGTAGAAGATTAAGAGCAAATTCTACAATTAGAAGCTTAGTAAGAGAAAATTCTTTAAGTGTAGATGATTTTATATATCCTGTTTTTGTAGTTGAAGGAAACAATATAAAGAAAGAAATAAGTTCACTAAAGGGAAATTATCATTGGTCTGTAGATAGATTAAATGAATTAGTAGATGAATTAAAGGAAGTTAAGGTCAAATCAGTAATTTTATTTGGTATTCCAGATCATAAGGATTCTGTAGGTAGTGAAGCTTATAATGAAAATGGTATAGTACAAAAGGCTGTAAGAAAGCTTAAGGAATTAGACAAAGATTTATATGTTATTACAGATGTTTGTATGTGTGAATATACTAGTCATGGACATTGTGGAATATTAAACGAATATAATATAAATAATGATAAAACTCTTATGTATTTAGGAAGAATAGCATTATCTCATGCTAATGCTGGTGCTGATATGGTGGCACCATCTGATATGATGGATGGGAGAATTGAATATATCAGAAGAATATTAGATGAGAATGGTTATGAAAGCTTACCTATAATGAGCTATGCAGCAAAATATTCATCAGCATTTTATGGGCCTTTTAGAGAAGCAGCAGGATCAGCACCAAGTTTTGGAGATAGAAAAGGATACCAAATGGATCCAGCAAACTCTAGAGAAGCAATGGCTGAAATTGAAGCAGATTTAAATGAAGGTGCAGACATAATTATGGTTAAACCAGCTATGTCATACCTAGATATAGTAAGAGAAGCAAGAGATAAAATAAATGCTCCTATATGTGTGTATAACGTTAGTGGTGAATATGCAATGGTTAAAAATGCAGGTGAGGCTGGTCTTATAAATGAAAAATTAGTTGCTCTTGAAATGTTACTATCTATGAAAAGAGCTGGAGCAAAAATGATAATAACATACTATGCGATAGAAGCTGCTAAATGGCTTAAGGAGGATAACTAATATGTCTAACATGGAAATATTTAATGAATCAAAAAAATATATGCCAGGAGGGGTTAACTCTCCAGTTAGAGCATATAAGGATATGGGGATAGATCCTCCAGTTATGAAGTCTGGGAAGGGTGTAATATTAAAAGATGAAGATGGAAATGAATATATAGATTTTGTTCTTGCGTGGGGACCTATGATATTAGGCCATTGTAATGATGAGGTTGTTACTTGTATTAAGGAAATTTCAGAAAGTGCTATAGCTTTTGGAGCACCAACAGAATTGGAACTTCAAATGAGTAGATTACTATGTGAAGAGATGGATAATGTTGAAATGGTGAGATTTGTTAACTCAGGTACAGAAGCAACAATGAGTGCAATAAAACTTGCTAGAGGATATACAGGAAAAAATAAAATAATTAAATTTGCAGGGTGTTATCATGGACATTTTGATGGTTTCTTAGTTGAAGCAGGTTCAGGAGTGTTAACTGAAGGAATTGCAGGATGTTTAGGAATACCCAATGATAGTATAAGAAATACCTTAGTTGGTGTTTATAATGATATGGATCAAGTAAGAACTTTATTTGAAGCGTATGGAGATGATATTGCAGCAGTAATAATAGAACCTGTAGCTGGAAATATGGGATTAATTAAAGCTGAAGATGAGTTTATGGAAACTTTAAGAGTATTATGTGACGAGTACGGGTCATTATTAATATTTGATGAAGTAATGAGTGGATTTAGGGTTGCATATAAAGGTGCTCAAAGTTTATTTAATGTAAAACCAGATTTAATTACCTATGCTAAAATAATAGGTGGTGGACTTCCATGCGGAGTGTATGGTGGAAGACGTGAGATAATGGAAAAGTTATCACCTCTTGGAGGAGTGTATCAAGCAGGAACTATGTCAGGTAATCCAGTAGTAATGGCAGCCGGCTTAGCAACTCTTAATATACTTAAAGAAAATAAAGAAATATACGATCATATAGATAAAATAGGTAAAAAGCTTCAAAATGGAATTGAAGAAATAGCGAGAGAAAAGGGAATAAGTTTAACTGTTAATAGAGTTGGCGGGATGATGACAATATTCTTTACAGATAGAAATCCTGTAAGAACATATGATGATGCAAAAAGTTGTGATTTAGATATGTTTAGAAAATACTTCTTACACATGATGAAAAATGGATTTAATATACCGCAGTCACAATTTGAATCAATGTTCTTAAGTGCTGTTCATACAGAAGAACATATTGATAAATTCTTAGAAGCATTTAAGAAGTTATAAGTTAGTAGTTAGAAGGAAGTTTATTTCAAAAATAGAAAAGGTGGTAGCTAATTTAAGTAGGGGGTGTTTTAATGAGCAAAGCAATAGTTTTAGTTGCTTTTGGAAGTGCAAATTTAGAGGGAATAAAAAATAGCATTGGATTATTAGAAAAAGACTTTAACAAAGAATTTAGTGATAATTACACAATAGTTAAGGCTTTTACATCAAATAAAGTAATAGAGTTGTTAAAAGAAAGACATGATTATGTTGTACCACACTTAAGTAATGCAATTTTTAATTTAATTAATCATGGTTATGAAGATATAATTATACAGCCATTGCATGTGATGAGTGGAACAGACCAAAAACAAATTCAAGAAATAGTTGATGAATATCAATATTCACTAGAAAGTTTACTTATAAGTAAGGTTTTATTTGATAGTACTGGAAGTACTGTTGAAAGAAGTGATGAGATTGCTAAGATAATATCTAGAGGCACAGAAAATGAAAATATTTTATTAGTAGGACATGGCTCAAATATAAACTCTAATGAGCTATATGATACAATAGAGGAATCAGTTAAAAAGATTAGTAACAAAAATGTTTATATGGCAACATTAGAAGGTGAAAGAACTATAGATAAGGCTATTAAAAATATAATAGATGATGAGATTGATAGTTTAGTTATAAAGCCATTATTTATGATTCCAGGAAAACATGTCATTTCTGATATAGTAGATGGAGATGAATCAATAGTAAATAAGTTAGGTAAAAATAATATTAAGGCTATCATGAAAGAAGATTCTCTTTTACAGTATGAAGATATAAGACAAATATTTGTTAGAAATATTAAAGATTTAGTTAAATAAATAATTAGCAAAGTTGGAAATAAAGGATTCTTTTTGGAATCCTTTATTTTTTTAGAAATATTTAGTATTAACAATAAGAGTAGGTTTTAAAATTATATTAGTTTTGTTTGAAAAATAATATAAAAAGTTGTATTATATATAAATGTGATAAAAAATAGAAGGATTATAAAATTGAGTAGAGGTGTAGAAATGTATAAGAGAGAAATTGACAATTTAGCTCACTCTGCAGAAGTTAAAATCGGATTATTTAATAAAAGTATTCCTAAATATTTAACATCTGCATTTTTAGGAAGTTTTTTTGTTAGCTTAGGAATTATGTTAATTTATGCTATTGGCGGTATTATGCACCATGCAGGAGTTGAAACTTACAAGATATTAATGGGAGCATGTTTCGGTGTTGCTTTAAGTTTAGTATTTATGTGTGGTGGAGACTTATTTACAAGTAATGCAATGATTATGACTATAGGTGCTTTAGAGAAAAAAGTAACTTGGTTAGATGCACTTAAAATTTGGGTTGCAGTTTGGATTGGTAATTTACTAGGCGGTGTTGTAGGGGCGTTCTTATATGTACAAGCTGGTGTTGTAACTGGGAAAAGCTCTTATATTGGAGAATTCATAGTAAGTAATGTTGCTACAAAAATGAATACTCCAGCAATGGAATTATTCTTCAGAGGTTTATTATGTAATGTTCTAGTTTGTCTTGCAACTTGGATGTGTTATAAATTAAAAGAAGAAACTTCTAAATTAATAATGATCTGGTGGTGTTTATTTACATTTATAACTGCTGGATTTGAGCATAGTGTTGCTAATATGGGATTCCTTACAATGGGATTATTATTACCTCACGGTGCAGATGTTACGATTATGGGAATGGGACATAACTTACTTTGGGTTTCTTTAGGAAACTTTGTAGGTGGAGTATTATTCGTTGGATTACCATATTATTTTATCACAAAAGAAAGTAAAAAAGCTTAGTATACTGGAGCTACCATTGAGTAGCTCTTTTTTATTGATTAAATAATTATAATTTATATATTGAAGTTGATAAATAAAACAAAGTTACTTAAATATAGTAAAAATAATATTGACAAATAATAGTTATTAAAAGATAATAAGATTGAATTAATATTATTTATTTAAACGGAGGATAAAAAAATGAAAGCATTTGTAGATGAAAATGTATGTATTAGCTGTGGATTATGTGAAGGAATATGTGGAGATGTATTCTCATTAGATACAGGAGTTGCAGTAGCAATCGAAGGTGATTTAGACGCAGAATTAGAAGATGCTACTAGAGAAGCTTGTGATGGATGCCCTGTACAAGCTATTTCAATAGAAGAATAATCTATTAAAATCATTTAAGTAACTAAATAATAAATATATATATATATTTATAGGTAAAGGAGATGAAATTATGGCAAACGTATGTCTATGTAGAGGAGTTTCAGAAGAAACTATAATTGAAGCTGTAAAAAACGGAGCTACTTCATTTGAAGAAGTTAAGGAAGAAACTGGTGCAGGTGCTGGTGGATGCCGTGGTGGAAGATGTAAATGTAACATCGAAATGATAATCGAAAAAAATAAGTAATTAAAAAATAAGCTGTATCAAAGATACAGCTTATTTTACTTTATAAATCCATCCTTCAGGACCTTCAATATCACCAAATTGAATTCCACAAAGAATTCTATATAGTTCCTTAGTAATAGGACCAACTTCAGTTTCGCTATAGAAAACATGAAGTTTATCTTTGTATTCAATTCCCCCAATAGGTGTAATTACAGCAGCAGTACCACATGCCCCAGCCTCTTTAAAATCATCAAGAGAATCTATAGGAACTTCTCTTTCATAAACTGGCATATTTAAATACTTTTCAGCTATTTCCATTAGAGAATATTTTGTTATACTAGGTAATACGGATGGAGATAATGGTGTAACAAATTCATTATTCTTAGTAATACCAAAGAAATTTGCAGCTCCAACCTCTTCAATTTTAGTTCTAGTTGCTGGATCTAAATAAATACAATCAGCAAATCCTCTATCGGCAGCTATTTTATGTGGTTGCATTGATGAAGCATAATTACCACCTACTTTTTGTCCACCAGTTCCAAGAGGAGCAGCTCTATCATAATCTGCAATCATGAAATTGCAAGGTGTCATACCATCTTTAAAGTATGCTCCAACAGGTACGCAGAAAACAGAGAAAATATATTCAGGTGCAGGTTTAACTCCAATATTATCTCCAACACCAATAACAAAAGGCCTTAAATATAAAGTTCCACCAGTTCCATATGGAGGAACATAATGTTTATTTGCTTTTACAACTTCCATACAAGCATTAATAAATTTTTCTTCAGGAATTTCAGGCATAAGAAGTTTTCTAAGACTATCATTAAGTCTTGAAGCATTTCTATTTGGTCTAAAAAGTTGAATATCACCATTTTTAGTTCTGTAAGCCTTTAAGCCTTCAAAACATTGTTGACCATAATGAAGAGCACAAGATGCTTCACTTATTTTAAGTATGTTATCTTCAGTTAAGTGACCATTATCCCATTCTCCATTTTTCCAAGTAGAAATATATCGATAGTCAGTTTTTATATATTGAAATCCTAAATTACTCCAATTGATATTTACTATTTTACTCATTTAAATCACCCCTTTAAAATAATATTAAACTCTATTATTTACTAATTTTACCATTAATATCAAAAATATTAAATATAAAATACCAAATTTACAATAAATTTTATTAATATAAGTATATAAATTAATTTACTTATAGTATAATGATGATTAAATGTAAAAAAATTATTAAAAAGTTTTAAATTATATAGGAGGAGAAGATGAATAAACAAGTTATTAAAACTGATAATGCCCCAGAGGCAATAGGTCCATATTCTCAAGGAATTATAGTTGGAGATTTTGTGTATACATCTGGACAAATTCCTATTAATCCTAAAACAGGAATTATGGAAACAGATATAAAACTTGCTACTAAGCAATCAATAGAAAATATTAAGGCGATTTTAGAAGAAGTAGGAACATCTTTGGAAAATGTTATTAAAACCACTATTTTTTTAAAGGACTTAAATGATTTTAATGTGGTTAATGAAGTTTATGCAACTTATTTTAAAGAAAATAATCCAGCTAGAAGTTGTGTTGAGGTTGCTAGACTACCTAAGGATGCAGTTATAGAAATTGAAGCTATAGCTATAAGGTAATTAATAATATCTAATATTGTAAAAAGCCTTAAAGGCTTTTTATTTTTGAGGAGTATAAATAATAAATTTTAAAATAAAAATTTCCTATAACATGTATATTACATGAAATATAAAATGGAGGTAGAGTTTATAATGAAGAAAAATAAGGTGAAATTATTAGCTTTAATAATGTCGTTATTATTAGCTATGAGTATATTTGTTGGATGTAGCTCATCAGAAGCAAAAGAAGAAATAAACGTATTAAACTATGGAGCTAATGCTGCAGAGGGAGTTTATGATGAATTTGAAAAAGCAACAGGAATAAAAGTAAATGAAAAAACTTTTGATGATATGCATTATATGTATCAAGAAGTTGCTAGTGGCAAAGTTAAATATGATGTTATATTAGTTTCTGATGATATGGCTGAAAAAATGATAAAAGAAGGCATGCTTCAAACTATAAATAAGGATAATATTCCTAATATAGTAAATATGAATGAAGGGGATATGGGTAAGCCATACGATCCTAACAATGATTATACAGTGCCTTATATGAATGGAACAATTGGATTAATATATAATACTGAAACTGTTGATGAAGATATAACTAGTTGGAAAAGCTTATTTGATAAGAAATATAAAGATGAAGTGTTTATGTTTGACAATATGAGAGACACAATAGGAGTGGCATTAAAAACTTTAGGATATTCATTAAATTCTACTGATCCAAATCAATTAGAAGAAGCTAAGGAATTATTAATTAAGCAAAAAGAAGAGTTAAATCCTACTTATGGAGCTGATGAAGTTTTAGACTTAATGAAATCTGGGGAAAAGAAAATTGCAATGATTTGGTCAGGAGAAGGACTAAATCTAGAAGCTGAAGATAGTAGATTTAAATATGTTATACCAGAAGAAGGTGCGGATTATTGGTTAGATTCTTGGGCTATTCCTAAGGATGCTCAAAATGTTAGTGGGGCTGAAAAGTTTATAAACTTTATGAGTGATAAAGACATAGCATTAAGAACTGCTGATGAAATAGGATATACTTCACCACAAAAACAAGCTATTGAAGAGCAACCTTCTGAAATTAAGAATAATGAGAATGCTTATATGCCACAAGAAATATTAGATAAATGTGAAGAGTATAAGTCTTTAGAAGGTGATGATTTAAAATTATATGAGAAAATTTGGATGCAAATTAAGGGATAAAAAATCTAGTTATTCTATATAATACTTTAGTAGAAAAAGCTATTCATTTGTTATATAATACTTATAAAAGGAAAAGAGCATAGGAGGAGAGAGAATATGGATAAAATAATTGATTTTAATGAGCTTAAAAATAGAGTTAATGATAAAGATGTAGATCAATTTGAATCATATATTTATTCTTTATATTATAAAATGGCTGAAGGAAAAATAAATATGTCTGATTTCTCTAAAGAGTTAGGCGAATATATGCAAAAAAATAATCTTTCACCAGATAAGTTCCTAAAAATGCAAACAAAGCTTATGGAGAGATATGGAATTGATGCTTCAGGATTTGAAGACCAATTAAAAGCATTAGGATTAGAAAATATAGCAACAAATCCAGCTGATTATGAAAAAACACGTAAGACTTTAAGCTTTCAAGAGAAATATAAAAGTAGACTTAAGGTAAAAGGTGCAACAGAATATACTATAAAAAATGATAAGAATAATCTTACAATTTTATTAGATGCACATAATGTTATCTTAAAAAGTGAAGGGATAATCGATCTTACAGATAATGAATTAAATGAATTTTTATGTTCTTACAAAAAGACTTTAGATGATGATGTACTTAAAATTTCAATTTGTGAAAATACGAGAGAATATGATTACTAAAAATAGTAACAAATTTCTATTTATTTTGACTTAAATTAATGTATAATAAATAAGGTGTGATATATTAATCACTCCTTATTTTTTTACTAGTGGAGGATAAGAATGAGCGTTTTAACAGTTAAAAATATAAGCCATGGATTTGGTGATAGAGCAATATTTGAAGATGTATCATTTAGATTACTTAAAGGAGAGCATGTAGGACTTATAGGTGCTAATGGTGAAGGTAAATCTACATTTATGAATATAATAACAAGTAAGATAATGCCTGATGAAGGTAAGGTTATTTGGAGTAACAGAGTTAGAGTTGGTTACATGGATCAGCATGCTGAACTTGAAAAAGGTCTAACTATCAGAGATGTACTTAGAAGTGCGTTCCAATACTTATTCGACATGGAAAATGAAATGAATGAGCTTTATGGAAGAATGGGCGAAATGGATGAAGATGAAATGAATAAAGCGTTAGAAAGAACAGCTGTTATTCAAGATATGTTAGATAATAATGGATTTTATGTTATAGATGCTAAGGCAGAAGAAGTTGCAAAGGGGTTAGGACTTTTAGATGTAGGTCTTGATAGAGATGTAACAGAGCTTAGTGGAGGTCAAAGAACAAAAGTATTATTAGGTAAGTTATTACTTGAAAACCCAGATATATTATTACTAGACGAGCCTACTAACTACTTAGACGAAGCTCATATTGAATGGTTAAAGAGATTCTTACAATCATATGAAAATGCATTTATATTAATTTCACACGATATTCCATTCTTAAATTCAGTTATTAACTTAATTTATCATGTGGAAAATAGAAAGCTTACTAGATATGTTGGAGATTACTACGAGTTCCAAAGAATATATGAAGCTAATAAGGCTCAATTAGAAGCAGCATATGAAAGACAACAACAAGAAGTTGCTCAGCTTAAAGATTTCGTTGCTAGAAATAAAGCAAGAGTTGCAACTAGTGGTATGGCAAAAGCTAGACAAAAGAAGCTTGATAAAATGGAAATGATTGAGCTTGCTGCAGAAAAACCAAAGCCAGAATTTAATTTCTTAAAGGGAAGAACTTCAGGTAAG
>JAFNXG010000050.1 GCA_017383505.1 Clostridium sp. | reverse complement strand
GTTATTTTTAATATAGAATTCTTATAAAACCCCTTATTTTTTGATAAACTTCCAATTAATACATCCAACATATTATCAAAACATGCAAATTTATCTATATCTATTATAACATTTACTCCATCTTTATTACCTCTTATTTGTACTCTTTCATCCTTCATTGGTTATCCTCCACCAACTAAAAACTCAATTTGTTTTTAATTATATCATATAACTTATGTTAATAACATATTCTATTCAAAAATTTTATTACATTTCTACAAATTAAATACTATTTTTACATTTTATTCTTAGAATAAATGGTAAGATTTTTTTATAAAATAAAAATAAGAGAAGAGCGTCTTCTCTTATTTTTATTTATATTATTAAATTAATTACCAACCTCGTTAGATTCATTTTGTTTTGCTTCATCCTTATCAGCTTTCTCTTTATTATCAGTTGGAGCCTCTAAAACATACTTTTTAAATGTATCTGACGTTTCTCCATAATTAGGATTAATCTTTAATAATTCATCTTTAAAATAAGCTTCATATATTGCTTTATGAATAGCTGCACTATTAGCTCCTCTATTACCATCATATATAGTTGCAAATATAGCGATTTGAGGATTATCCATAGGTGCAAAACTTATATAGTTAGCATATGCTTTTCTTCCTTGGAAATCATATTGTTCTTGAGTTCCAAAGTCCGCTGTACCTGTTTTACCACAAACAGCAATAGGGAAGTTTTTAAATAATGCATAGTTTGTAGCATTATATGGTGATGTATTAACTCTTCTCATCCCTTCTTTAACTGCCTGTAGTATTTTAGGATCAATTGGATTACTTTCTATTATTTCTGGCTCATACTCTGTTATAACCTCTCCATCTGGTGAAGTTACTTTATCAACTATTGATACCTTATAACGAGTTCCTCCATTAGCTAATGTAGCCATATAACTTGCCATTTGTAATGGTGTAAAAGCATTCATACTTTGACCTATTGCATCTTGAACTAAGTTTATTGGCGATTTTATTTCGGATGTCTGGTTAACTACAAAATAAGCTATCGCATCTGATACAACCTTAGCTTGAGATTCAATTTTTACTGTTGTATTCTTAGATTTCTCATAATTAGCTACATTTTCTTTATATCTATCAGAAATATCCATTATTTTTTTTACTATCTCTCTTATACTTTTTGAATACTCATCCTGACTTGTAACTTGTTCTTCTGTTCCAACGTTAAGTAATACCTGTTTTACATTATCCTTTAAACTAGTTTTTAATTGTTTTAATTCATCGCTATCAGTACTTATATCTTTTATATCAAAAGGTATAAATGTATATCCGTAGTATTTGCCTTCTTCAAGTGCTGGTACTAAATTATATTTAGCATTTGTAGCAATAGTATTTCTCCAAGATACGAAATTATATGTTTGACCAAAGTTTTCATATATTTGAATTCCAGTAGAGGCTGATTTTCCTTGTTCTGCCCCTAATCCAAATCTCCAAGCATACTTTGTTATAGAGTTAAGAGCTGCTATATTAGCTCCATTTTTAGCATATAATCTTATTGCCGTTTCATAGAAGAAATAGTTTGATGACACTTCAAGAGCTTTTCTCACATCAGTAATTCCATGACCTATCTTTTGGAAGTTTTCCAATTTTTGACTTCCAGTGTATTCACTACTCCAAACCCCAACATCGTTTACTGTATCATTTTCAGTTATTGCTCCCTCACTTAATCCTGCAACTGCTGTTAGTGGTTTAAATGTTGATCCAGGTGGAAGTAAACCTTGAGTAGCATAGTTAAACATAGCTCTTGGAGAAATATCATATTTATCCTCTCTCTTACCAGTATCTTCATTTATAGGGAAAAGCTCATCCAATGTACCTTTCGCTCCAGTACTTTGTATATGTTGTATACCGAATTGAGTTAAATCCGGATTAAAATATTCATTATATTTATCTACTGATAATTCACTTGGAATTGCAAAATCATTAGGATCAAAATCAGGATAACTCGCCATAGCAATTACTCTTCCTGTATTTACTTCTAGTGCAACAACAGCTCCTCTTGTAGCACTAGAAAGACCACTTGATTGTAAACTTAATATTTGATCCTTTAATGCTTCTTGTGCTGCATATTGTACATTTTTATCTATAGTTAAATGTACATTATTTCCTGGATAAGATTCTAACTTAAACAGCTCTTCTGTTGTTCTCCCTTGAGAGTTGACTTTTACAGTTGTTCCACCTTTTGTTCCTTTTAACTGATCTTCAAAAGCTGATTCTATCCCAGATACTCCTATTAAATCAGTAGATACATCATATCCTTTTAACTCATAACTCTCTTGTTGAGAGCTATTTATTGATGATACATATCCAATAACAGATGATGCTAAATTTCCATATGGATAATATCTAACCGGCTTTAAACTAACATTTATTCCAGGCAAATCATTTAATTGTTGATATACAATAAACGCAGTATCTCTTTTTATATTGCTAGCTATTGTTATGTTAGAATACCCACTATAACTTCCCATTTTTATTGCATCTTTTATAACTATATATCTTCTAATCTGTTGTATTGAATATGATTTCAACAAATCATCTAATATCTCTTTTCCAGTTGAATCTTTATACTTTTTTGCTAACTCATTACTTTGTTCTGCTGTATAATTCTCTGGTAATAACAATTTATATAAATCATATTTTTTTACAAGGTAATAAAAAGTATCTTCTGCCGATATTTCCATAAGCTCATTATTAATTTCATTTATTTGAGCATCTGTATAATCTCCTTCTTGATTTTTAAACTTTTTATTTTCTATTTCTTCATTTAGACCCCTATCTCTCTTGAATCTTATCTCAAGTGTTTTTTTAACTTCCTCACTATCTGTTTTAAAATCAAAATATATTTTACCATTATTATCTACTTTAAGCTGTAAATCATCTTGAAGATTTTCTCCATTTTCCTCTAAAATCTTAAAAACTTTATCCATAGTTCTATAAAATGATTTAGTTGAATCTACAGTTTCCATATAAGTTAAAGTATATGTTTGCTTATTCGTAGCTATAATATTTCCTTCACTATCATATATATTTCCCCTTGGAGCCTCTTCAGAAATAAATTTAGTTGAGCTCACATCTGCTCTCTCTTTATAATCATCATATTTATATACTTGAATATATAATAACTTAATAACTATTGTAGCCATCATTAAAAACATAATAATATAAAATATAGAATATCTAGAACTCTCTTTATTCTTTTTAGGTTTATTAATTATCATTTAAACCTCCATGTATTTCTATCTAAATATTTATCTAAAGTTCTTAAAATTAAACCATAGAAAAGCATCATACATATAGAATTTAACACACTAGAAATTAATGCACTTTTTATATCTATAGTTTGAGAAAATAACTTAAATATAATAACAACCCCAAAAACCTTTAATATTGAAATAATTAAAGCTGTTATACTAGGTACTAATCTATTTTCTTTAAATATACTTTCTCCTATTTTAGCACACAGTAGACATAGAATGGTATTTAAAAATAAATTTACTCCAAATCCTGAAAAGAAATATATATCTTGTAAAAAACCACTTACTACTCCTATAAATACAGCTTCTTCTTTGCCCTTAATTATTGAATATGCCATTACAAAAGTAAATAAAAGGCTAGGAAACGCGCCATCTATGGAATAATAAGGTAATATAGTATTATCAATAATTAACATTACTATAAGTATAATTATTAAATATAGCCTCTTCATATTTTTACTCCTCGATATTAATCTCTTCTTTTGGAACTACAACGAATACTCCATCAAGCTTATCAAAATCTACATATGGTCTAACTAATGCCTTTTTCATAAGCCCTACACTATCAATATCTATAGATATAACTTCCCCTATTCTAATTTCCTTTGGATACATACCACCAAGTCCAGAAGTTAAAATTACATCTCCTTCTTTTATTTCGGAATCCATTGGAATATTAGATAATGTAACTAATTTTTCATTTTTACTATCTGCACCACCCTGAAGTATACCTGTAGTTTGTCTTGTACTTTCTACCATTGCTGCAACTGCAATATTTTCATTCATTATTGTTTGGACAATAGAGAAATTAGTATCAGCTTTTGTAATTTTTCCAACAAGACCTACAGAGGTGATTATAATCATATCCTTTTTTAATCCATCATTTGTTCCCTTATCGATTATATATCCGTTAGAAATATTTCCTCCACTATATCCAACTATATTACAACCTAAATAATTATAATTTTGGTTAGCTTGAGAGTAATCAAACATACTTCTTAACTCTGTATTTTCGTCTTTCATTCTATTATACTCAACTAACTTATTTTCTAATTCAGCATTTTTCTCTCTAAGCTCTTGATTTTCTTGTTTTACATTAGAAAAATTAATTAAAAAATCTAAAGATCCCTTTAATTTATCATTAGCTTTATAAATTATTTTTTGTAACGGACTAATAACACTACCTACACCACTAGATATAAAATTGGAGTTACCCTTTAAACTAAGAAAAATTATGCCTAAAAAGGCAACTGACAGTACCACTACAGTTACTGCCAGTTTATTTTTGAAGGATTTCATTATTGACCCCTTTGATTCTTACTTAATTCATCAAAATTTTCTAATGCTTTTCCTGCCCCTAAAACAACACAATCTAATGGTGTTTCTGCGATATGAACAGGCATATTTGTTTCGTGGTTTATTAGTTTATCAAGCCCTTTTAATAAAGCTCCTCCACCAGCTAACATTATTCCTTTTTCCATTATGTCAGCTGATAATTCAGGTGGTGTTTTTTCTAATGTAGTTTTTATTGATTCTATAATTGAATATACTGGCTCTTTTAAAGCTTCTCTTATTTGATCTTCAGTTATTGTAACTATCTTTGGAAGTCCTGTTATCATATCTCTTCCCTTGATATCCATTGAAGCATTTTCATCATCTATCTTATAAGCTGACCCTAGTTCCATTTTAACTTGTTCAGCTGTTCTCTCTCCAATCATTAAACTGAATTCTTTTTTAACATATGCAATTATAGCCTGATCTAACTCATCACCAGCAACTCTTAATGATTTACTTGTTACTATTCCCCCTAAAGAAATAATAGCAACTTCTGTAGTTCCCCCACCAATATCTACTATCATACTTCCTGTAGGCTCACCAACTGGAAGTCCAGCTCCTATAGCTGCAGCCATTGGTTCTTCCATTAAAACTACATCTCTTGCTCCTGCAAATTTTGCAGCTTCTTCTATAGCTCTTCTTTCAACTTCTGTTACTCCTGATGGATAACATACAATTATTCTTGGACTTGTAAATGCACTTTTACTTGTTACCTTTTCAATTAGTTTCTTTAACATTGTTTGTGCAACTTCAAAGTCTGCTATAACTCCATCTTTAAGAGGTCTTATTGCTACTATATTTCCTGGTGTTCTACCTATCATAAGCTTTGCCTCTTGACCTACTGCTAAAGGTCTTCTTGTGTTGCTATTTATTGCTACAACTGAAGGTTCACTCAATACAATTCCTTTTCCTTTTACGAAAACAAGTGTATTTGCTGTTCCTAAATCAATTCCCATATCTTTATTACTACTGAAAAATCCCATATGAATTCCCCTTTCTGTTATATAATTCCTTTTTCCTTTAAACTAACATATTTATTAGCACCAATTAT
>JAFNXG010000049.1 GCA_017383505.1 Clostridium sp. | reverse complement strand
GCAATACTTCCTAATGAAGATAAAGTTTCATTTGGTAAAATAAGCTTGTTAGCTGGATTATTAGCCATTTCTTTAAGAGCTTCAACTTGTTTTAAAGCTATAACTGTTTCGTTAGTTCCTGATTCAATAATAGCTTGGTTTACTTTTCTTATAGCATCTGCTTCTGCAATAGCTATTTGTTCAATAGCTTTAGCTTTACCTTCTGCTTCTAATAATTGAGATTCCTTTAAACCTTCTGCTCTTCTGATATTTGCTTGTTTTTCAGCTTCAGCTGCTAGGATTTTAGCTTGCTTTTCACCTTCTGCCTTTTCTATTTGAGATTGTCTTAAACCTTCTGCTTGAAGGATCATAGCTCTCTTATCTCTTTCAGCCTTCATTTGCTTTTCCATTGCTTCTTGTATTTCTTCTGGTGGAATTATGTTTTTAATTTCAACTGATAAAACTTTTATACCGTAAGCATCAGTAACTTCATCTATAATACCAAGTAATGATTGATTTATACTATCTCTTCCTGCTAATACTTCATCTAAAGTCATATTACCAAGAATATTTCTTATATTAGTTGTTGCTGAATAAACTATACCTGATTTGTAATCTTCAATATTATATACTGCATCTTTAGCATTTAACATCTTATAGAAAATAACATTATCAACACTTATTTTAACATTATCCTTAGTGATAACTGATTGTGGTGGTACATCTAAAATTTGTTGCTTAGTTGATACTTTTTTTCTTACAAAGTCAACACCTGGAATTACAAAGTGCCAACCTGGTTCTAAAATTCTATGGAATTGACCTAATCTTTCTACTACATATAAATAACCTGTATTTACTACTTTGATTGCTGATAACAATACTATTAGAATAACTACTAGTAATGCTATTAAAAAAACTGTTCCTGGCATTATTAATCCTCCCTTAAACTTACAATTAATTTATTTCCTTCTATACCTGTAATAGTATATTCTTGTCCTTTTTTAATAACTTTTCCCTTATTATAAGCAGTCCAATATATACCACTTACTTTTATCTTTGATGTTTCTCCCATATCTTCATTTGCTATCATTACTTTACCAATATAAGTTTGCTCCATAGTTAGAACATGATTTATATCAGCTTTGAATTTCTTCTTTGCCCATGGATAACCAATAGACACCATTGCAATACCTATAATTAAAAACACCATTACTTGCCATATTACTGATATTCCTAATAATGAAAGTATTATAGCTACTATAGCTCCCACTGAGAACCACATAAATATAAAGCTACTTGTAATAAGGTCAATAACAATTAAAAATACTGCAATAAGAATCCAAATAATTACCTCAGCCATTCCTTCCCCCCCTTTTTTAGATTTATTATAGGTTATTATTAAAACTATTTATTTATAACCTATAATCTTTATATATATATATATCAGATATTTAAGTTAAATACTTTAATAGGTAATTAACTTAAACTTATTATAATTTATTTATAATCTTTTTGCAAGATATTTTTTACACTTAAAAGAGTTATTTTATACCCTTTTGCTTTTTTAATCTTTCTAAATCTACTAAATTATTTGATTTTCTAGTGTTTTCCTTTTATTATTTATTTATACGTATTTTATTAAGCATCTAATGCAATACTAAATTTATATAATATAATGGAGATGATACTATGGATTTTATTAAAGTCGGCTCTGCGTGTCCTAAAACTAGAGTTTCTGATATTGATTATAATATTGAAAACATATGTTTTTGTATAAATGAAGCTTTTAATAAAGATGTTAAGTTTTTAGTTTTTCCAGAACTAGCTATAACTTCTTATACTTGCGGTGATTTATTTTTAACATCATCACTTTTAAATAAATCTATTGATGGACTAAAATATATTTGTGAAGAAAGTAAAAATAAAGATATGTTAATAGCAGTTGGTTGTCCTATTATGCATAATAATGTGCTATATAACTGTGGCTGTATTATTTTTGATGGAAAGATTCTTGGTATAGTGCCTAAATCATATATTCCAAACTATAGTGAATTTTATGAAAAAAGATGGTTTACTGAAGCATCTATGTTAATAGATGAAACTATAGCCCTTTCTTTTCAAGAAAATATCCCATTTGGAACTAATTTAATTTTCTGCGCTGAAGATTGTAAATTTGGGGTAGAAATTTGTGAGGATCTTTGGGTTACAATACCACCTAGCTCTTATCTTTCATTATTAGGTGCTAATATAATTGGAAACCTTTCAGCTTCTAACGAATTAGTAAGTAAAAAAGATTATAGAGTTTCATTAGTTTCTAGTCAAAGTGCAAGATGTATGTCTTCATATATTTACTCTTCTGCTGGTGTTCACGAGTCTACTACTGATTTACTATTTAGTGGACATTTAATAATTAGTGAAAATGGAAGTATTTTAAAAGAAAATGAAAGATTCCAAAGAGAAAATGAAATAATAACATCTTATATTGATATATTTAAGCTTAATTCAGAAAGATTAAAAAATTTAAGCTACAGAGCTTCATCAAAACTTGTTCCTTTTAAAGCTAAAAATATAAACTTTAATTTTAAAAATACTAAAATTAAAGAATTTGATAGATATGTAGATAAACACCCATTTGTACCTTCAAATGAGTATGAAAGAGAAGAAAGATGTAAGGAAATATTCAATATTCAATCTTCAGCTTTAGCAAAACGTTTAGAACATACTAACTTAAAAAAAGCAGTTATAGGTATTTCTGGTGGCCTAGATTCTACTCTTGCTCTTTTAGTTGTAGTTAAAACCTTTAAATTATTAGGTATTGATAATAAGAATATAATTACAATTACAATGCCTGGCTTTGGAACAACTGATAGAACTTATAATAATGCTTTAACTTTATGTAATGAGCTTGGAACAGATTTAAGAGAAATAAATATAGTTGATGCTGCTCTTCAACACTTTAAAGATATTGGTCATGATAAAGATATACATGATGTAACTTATGAAAATGTTCAAGCTAGAGAAAGAACTCAAATTCTTATGGATTTAGCAAATAAAGAAGGTGGATTATTAATAGGTACAGGGGACCTTTCTGAGTTAGCGCTTGGATGGTGTACTTATAATGGGGATCATATGAGTATGTACTCTGTAAACCCTTCAATTCCTAAAACATTAGTTAGATATTTAGTTAAATATGTAGCTGAAAAAGAATCTAATGAAGAGGTATCTCATACATTATTAGATATATTAGACACTCCTGTTAGTCCTGAATTACTTCCTAAGAGTGAAAAAGGAGATATAGTTCAAAAAACAGAAGATATTGTAGGTCCTTATGAACTTCATGACTTCTTCCTTTATCATTTTATAAAACATGGATCATCTAAAGAAAGAATTCTATTCTTAGCTGAGAATGCCTTTAAAAATGATTATTCTAAAGAAGAAATTGAAAAATGGCTAGATAAATTTATTTATCGATTCTTTACTCAACAATTTAAGAGAAGTGCATTACCTGATGGACCTAAAGTTGGTTCAATATCTCTTAGCCCTCGTGGTGATTGGAGAATGCCTTCTGATTCATCTTTTAACTCATTTAGATAAAAATTTTAATTTATATAATAAAATAAAGCACCATTGTATTCTAATCAATGGTGCTTTATTTTATTTAAATTATTGTTATTCTTCACTTTTCTTTACTAACTCTATTTTAAGTTCATCATATTCACTTGTTTCATATTGAACTAAATATGCATTTTCTTTTAAAACTTCTCCACCAAATTCTTCTATTTTTTCATCTGTTAACTCTATATTTTCAATAACTTCATTGCTATCTGATGAAACTATATTAAAACTCTCATAATTCCCAGAACTCTTTAAAATTAATATAACAAAATTATTAGTATCGTTATTATTTAACTTTATCATAGAAATAGGGCTACTACTTTTTATTACCTTATCTAGATTTAATACATTATAATCACCTAAATCAAAACTCTTTTTATACTTTGTAATAACACATTGATTTTGAATATCATCATTTATATGAAAAAGACCTAAGTAATCACCATCAATCTCTTTTATTCCAATCTCTTTAATTTTTCCATCATAGTTTTTTCCATCATCTATTCCTATTATTCCTTCTAGATGTGTTCCTATGTAATTCTCTGTCGTATATGTATATAACTTAAATCCTTCATTGTAAAATTTCCTTACTATAATTCCAACTGTTAAAATCGCAACTAATATTATACTGCATATTAATATAATCATTTTTTTGTTTTTCATCTACATTTTCTCTCCCTCAATATTATCCTTTTATACATATTCTATGTAATTATTTAAATTCCTTTTAAAAAAACTAAGTTAATATTAAGATATTAACTTAGCTTTTTTTTATCCTCTTATTTCTTTTAATTTCTTTTCTACCATTTCAATTAACTTATATCTATCAGATTCATTGTTAACTACATCCATAACATCCATATCTATAATTAAAACATCAGATGCTTTATAATGATTATGTACCCAATTATCATATCCTTCCCATAAGAAATGATAATATTCTTTTAAACTATCATCAATCTCAAACTCCCTACCTCTAAGATTGATTCTATTCATTACAGTGTCGAAAGATCCCTTAAGATATATCATAATATCTGGAGATTTTTTAGGAAGTGATTCTAACTCTTCCATCATATTATTTAATAAATCTTCATATATAGACATCTCTAACTCTGATATTCTACCAAGTTCCATATTTTTCTTAGCAAAATACCAATCTTCATATATTGATCTATCTAAAACATTATTATCATTAACTAATGCTTCTTTAATACTTTTAAATCTAGTATTTAAAAAGTATAATTGTAATAAAAATGGATATCTTTTCTTTTGTATTTCCTCTTCTGATTCACTATAAAATAAAGGTAAAATCGGATTATCATCTACACTTTCATAGAAAACTTCTGAATTAAAATGCTCTCCTAAAATTTTAGCTACTGAGCTCTTTCCTAACCCTATCATTCCACCAACAACTAACAACATACTTCACCTATCCTTCATCTTTAATGCTAATTAATGATACCTTGTATTAATTTTTAAATCAAGTCTTGACATTACTTAACATAAAAATAAGACATATTATTTTATAAATATGCCTTATTTTCATAAACTATTTATTTTTCATAATATCTATATATCTTACAGCACTTAATGCAGCTATATTTCCTTCACCAGCTGATTTAATATATTGATAAGGCTTCCCTACACAATCTCCTGCTGCAAAACATCCTGGAATATTACATTTCATCTCTCTATCAACATTAATATGTCCATCAACAATTTCAAGTCCTGGAACTAACTGACCTGGAGAAATACTATCTTTTAAAACAAATACCCCATCTGTTTCTAAATCTAAACCATCAAGTTTTAATGTTGAAACTTTATTTTCTCCAACTATTTCTAATGGTTTTTTATCTATAATCTCAATATTTTCTGAAATTTCATATTTACCTTTATACATAGGTATATAGTAAACTTTTCCAGCTAATTCACTTACATAATTAGCTTCTTCTTCAGCTTCTTTGTTATATCCTATTATTGAAACTATTTTTCCTTTGTAAAGTGGTGCATCACAAGTTGCACAATAACCTACACCTTTACCTAATAATTCTATTTCACCTTTAATAGGTTTAGTATATTCCATCCCAGTAGCTAAAATTACAGCTGTAGCTTCATACATTTTATCATTTACCATTAAAGTGAAGTAATCACCCATAGCATAGATATTATTTACTCTCTCCTCTGTAATTTTTATTCCCATATTATCTATATGCTCTGCAAATTTATCCTTTATTTGAGCTCCATTCATTCCATAAAAGCCTAAATAATTATTTATTTTAGGAGCTTTAATTATTTTATTACTTAAATCCTTAGATCCAAAAATAATAAAATTCTTATTTCTTATTTTTGCATTTAGAGCTGCTGATAATCCGGCTGGTCCACTACCTACTATGGCTAAATCATATCTTTCCATAGTATCCCTCTTTCTTATAAATGCTTTTCAACTGCAGCCTTTAATTGTGGCTTTGGCATAAATCCAACTAATGTATCTATAGGTTCTCCATTTTTAAATACCATTATTGTTGGAATACTTGCAACTCTATATTTTCCTGCTAAATTTGGGCATTCGTCAACATTTACTTTTGTAAATTTAGCATTTGTTAACTCTCCTGCAACTTCTTCAAATATTGGACCTATCATTTTACAAGGACCACACCATTCTGCCCAGAAGTCTACTATACTAATGCCATCAAAGCTAATTATTTCTGAATTAAATTCGTTTTCTTTTAAATGTTTAACCATTATTATTCCTCCTATTACCCATTATGGGTATATTAATATTATTTGTTTAATTGTACAGCGATAATCATTATTAGTCAATAATTTTATCCTCATACTTATTGTACCCCTTTTAAATTGAAAAATTCTTTAATAAAATTACTCAGTTTAAATTTCTACTATATTATAGTATATAAAAAAGAACAAGACTTTTATAATCTTGTTCTTTTATTTTTATTTACAAAAATAATCATTTAATATCATTTTATCTTCATCATTAAAATTATAATTTTCTATATTATTTTTTCCAATCCACTTTATACTATTTATAGTTTTATGACAAGTAATATATTCCTTAACGCTTCCAGTAAATACTTTTAAAACTTCTTCACCTTCTAAATTATATTCTTTAAATGGTTTTAAATCAAATACTGTACATTTTATATCTTTATCAACAGCTTTACAAATGCACTTTTCTTCCGTTTCTTTTCCTTTTAACTCTTTCCCAAATATCCCCCACGTTCTTTCACTTCTTTTTCCTCTTTCTGCAATTAATACATTACCAAAATCATCATAAATGATAATTGAACATCTAGTTGACATCCCCATATCCTCCTACTAGTATTAATATAATAAATTCATCTACTATTAATTATAATCCTTTTTTATGTAATTTAAAACATAATTTTTACATTTGCTACAAATTTCTTTATATTTTTGACAAAATTTATTAATATTTTCTTGTATATATATTAATATATGGGTTAATAATTAAAATGAGGTGATATTATGAAATTTATTAATTATTTACCAATTATTTTATTAACTTTCTTTTCATTAAAAATTTTAATATCATATATAGCCAAATCTACTGAATCATTAAAAGAAAAGTCAATAAAAAAGCAAATTGAAAATGGTATATTATCTATAAAGGATATTCAGAAAAATAATTATACTGGATTTATTAAAGTAATAAATATATATTTTGAAATATTAGGAGTTAAAAATCCATTTCTTTTTGATAATGGAAATAGCGATCTAACAAATTTTAAAGGTTTTATAAATAACGATCCTATTTTTATTAGTTGTGTTCAAAATGATTTACTTGGCAAAACTCCTGAAACGGAAGATTATTGGTCAAAAACTAATAAGTTTGAAATTGAAAAGTTTTTATCAAGAATTTTAATTAATGATTGTAAAAAAGGAATTTTTATTACTAATAGTACTTTCTCATCTTCCGCTATAGAATTTGTAAATGAATTTAATAGTAAAAACTTAGGTATAGAAATTAAACTTATTGATGGATATGAACTTATAAAATCAATACGAAATCATAAATATTATATATTGAAAGAAGGGTTAATTAATGAAAATAAATACACTGTATAGCTATTTTATAATAATCTTATTTTCTCCATTATTAGGTAAATTAATAAAAAATATTATAGCCTATTATAAAACATATAAAAATTTAGCCTTCAATGATAAACTTTATAATTTAGTTAGCAGGTTAACCCCTAAAGAATTCGAAATTTGGTGTAGTGAGTATTTATCTAATATAGGGTTTACTAATATACTTCTTCCTTCTTTTAATACTGATAGTGAAAGAATTATAATTTGTGAAAAAGAGTCTGAAAAATTCTATGTCGTATGTAAAAAGTGTGCTCCTAATAATTATATAAATAATTCCAACATTGAAGAACTATTAGGTTCAATGATTTCTAATAATATTCATAATGGAATATTATTAACAACTGGTTCAATATCTGAAGATACTAAAACTATCTTAAATAAAATAAATAAAACTTATAATATATCTATAATAAGCTATAAAGAATTAGATATTTCTTATAATGATTATATTCTTAAAATAAATTAATAAGCTATCTCATTCTCTTCTCAATATAAAATAGAGAATATTGCCAAAACATCTTTATTTTTGTAATATTCTCTATTTTTTATTGTTTTTATATAATATTTTTGTATAAAATTCCAATATATTTAAATTAATTGAAATGTTATAATATAAAAAAGTTTTAAATAGAGAGGTATTCTTATGTATAAAAATTATATTTTTGATTTATATGGTACACTAGTAGATATTAATACTGATGAAAATGATAAAGAACTTTGGTACAAGCTATCGTTATTTTATTCTTTCAAGGGTGCCAAATATAGTCCCTTTGAATTAAGAGAATCTTATAAATCATTATTAAAGTTAAACTTTGATTGTATTACCAATACTGATTATCCTGATTTTCCATTAGAAAATATTTTTCGTCAACTTTACATAGATAAAAACATTTCTCCATCTAATGAACTTGTATATGATACTGCTCATTTTTTCAGAACATTATCAATAAAATATATAAAACTATATGATGGAGTAATTGATATGTTAAAGTTATTAAAAAAGAAAGGTAAAAAAATATACCTACTATCAAATGCTCAAAGGATTTTTACGCTTTATGAGATGAAAGTTTTAGGAATCTATCATTATTTTGATGATGTTCTATTCTCTGCTGACTATCAAATATGTAAACCAGATAGTAACTTCTATAATGCTTTAATTAATAAGCATAATTTAGATATAAAAGATAGTATAATGATTGGGAATGATTATATCTGTGATATAGATGGTGCTGCAAGTGTTGGACTTGATTCATTATATCTGCATTCAAATCTTTCTCCTGAAATTAAAGGAGAACTTAAAAGTACTTATTCAACTATGACATTTGATATAAATAAAATTAATGAAATTATTAAGTAAATATAAACTATCTATACTAATAAAAATTAATATAATTATGTATTAAAAAATTCCCAAAGTCTTTTATTAACTTTGGGAATTTTAATATATAATTATATTTATCTTATACTAATCTACTACCTTCTTTATCTTGAACAAGCTTTCCTGCTTTCATTAAACCACCTAAAGCCATCTTGAAGTAGTTTTTACTAGTTCCAAAAGTAGCTTTTATATCTTCAGGATTAGATTTATCATTAAACTCCATAAATCCACCATTTTTTCTCATATAAGTTACTATTCTATCTTGAAGTTCATCTCTTTCGTTTAATCTAGTTTTTCTAGGCGTTAATCCTATTACTCCATCTTCATAAACTCTCTTAACTCTTAAATTCATTTCAAATCCTGGATGTACTTCATTATAATATTCATTAGGTAAAACTAATCCTCTATATTTAGCATCAATTGCAACATTTAAAGTTCCTGATGGAGTTTTTGAAAATACCATTGCAGTAACTTCATCTCCAACTTTAAAAGTACCTACCTCTGCTACTTCTATGTAAGGCTCAACTTCTGTAGTTGCAGCAAGTCTTCCTGTTTTATCTACATATATGTAAAATAAATATTTTTTCCCTGTATGTAATTTATATCTTTGCTCCTTTAAAGGTACAAATATATCTCTATCTAATCCAAAATCTACAAAGGCACCGAATTCACTTTGTTGTACAACTTTTAAATAAGCAACATCACCTACTGTAGCTAAAGGCTTTTTAAAAGTAGCTATTGGTCTATCTTTAGAGTCTCTATATATGAATACTTCAACTTCTTTACCAACTTCTACTCCCATTCCTTCTGCTAATGATTTAGGAAGTAAAACATCTTCTTTACTTTGTTTATCCATTAGATAGAATCCAAAATCCTTTTCTCTATCTACTATTAACTTATTATATTCACCTATTCTTAACATATGTCCTCCTACTTTTTATATTTTTTGCTTAAGTTAACATAATTATTAGCTGATTGTATTATACTTTCAACCTCTTCTGTAGTTAAATTCCTAACTACTCTTGCTGGATTTCCTAAGATAAGAACACCTTCTGGAAATTCCTTTTCTTGAGTAATTAAGCTACCTGCTCCTATAATGGTATTCTTACCAATTTTAGCATTATTTAATATAATTGCTCCCATTCCAACTAAAACATTATCTGAGATATTACATCCATGAATTATTGCACCATGTCCTATAGTTACATTTCTTCCAATAATACAAGGACAGTTTTTATCAACATGTACAACTGAATTTTCTTGAATATTACTGTTTGCACCAACTACAATTTGATTTATATCTCCTCTTAATCTTGTACCAAACCATATATTTGCATTCTCTTCTATTATAACATTCCCTATTATATCAACACTTTCTGAAATGTATGTCTCTTCACATATTTTAGGACTAACTCCCTCAAACTCTATTATCATTTTTTTAATCCCCTTATTTTATACTTTCCCATAAAAGTTTCACTTTATTTTATCATCCTTTATAATTATTGTCATTATTTTAATACCTTTAATACTATATATTAGTAATTAATAATTTTTAAAGGAGAATTTGTGAGTAAAAGTAAACATAAAAATAAAGTTATCTTTGATGCTAATAAATTAAAGTACTACTACGGTATACCACATTGCCATTCTATCTACTCAACAGGAAAAGGTACTCCTTATGAATTATACGAATTTGCTATAAAATGTGGATTAGATTTTTTATTTATAACAGATCATAATGATTTTCTAAACAATAAAACTACTATTAAAGATCGTAATCTGAGCCGATGGGATGCAACAAATTATTTTGCTAATAAAATTCGTAAAAATAAAGATGAGTTTTTGCCTATTATTGGCTTTGAATCTAAAACCAGTTCTTTTGGTGATTTTAACATAATAAACCCTAATAATTTTTTTACAGGTCTTATAAAAGATTTAAGAGTATTAGTATTATGGATGATTAATAATAGTCAATCATTTGTAATAATAAACCATCCTCATAAAGAAATTGAGAAGCTTGAATACAATGAAGTTTTTAATAAAATTATCACTTCTATAGAAGTATATAATGGAAACCCTGCAAGTAGATATACCAAGCATGAAAAGTATTATTATTATTTATTAGATGCTGGTTGGAAGTTAGGAGCTGTTAATGGCCAAGATAATCATAAAATAAACTTTGACCAAGCTGAGAATTTAACCGCTTATATTGCAAATGACTTATCTAGAGATGCATTAGTTGATGCCTTTAGAAATCGTAGAACATATTCTACTGAATCTAGATTTTTAAAACTTCATTTCACCATTGATGAAACATTTATGGGAGATACCTTATCTATTTACTCATCAAAAATTAAATTTTCTATTTTTGTAGAGGATATTAAATATAAAATTAACGAAATTCAAATAATATCAAATGGTGGTACTATAATAAAAAAAATTGAAGATATTAATTTAAATTATATAAAATATATATACGAACACCAAAGTTTAGATTCAGAAACATGGTATATTATTAAAATAATTCAAGATGAAAATAAAGTAGCTGTAAGTTCACCTATTTTCATAGTTCATTTAAGTAATAATTATACCTAAAAATACTAATGATTAAATTATTATACCCTTTATAGAATTAAGTATTAACTGTTTTCTATAAAGGGTATGATTAAACATTATTTTTTATCTTTTATGTTATTTAAATGTTTTACTCTATTTGGTTTAGCCTTAGGTCTAATTTCTATTTTCTTTTCTTTCTTTTTAGGTCCACCAGTTGTTTGAATATCCATAAACCATAAGAAGAATGTTACTATTAGTATAGTTAATATTAAAGATACCCAAGTCATAATACTTGGTTGTAAAAACATTGGTAAGAATATTTGTAATACAAATAATGCTATAGAAATACCTAATGGTATAAACTTATTAATTCTAACTTTTGAAAATACATACTTTCTCCCTAAAAACATTACACCAAACACAATTGCTAATAAAACTACAAAATAAAGTAGTGTTGATAAAATATTTGCCATTATAGATCTCCTCTCTATTATCTTCTAACATATATATTACTGTCAATTTAACATATTTTCAACCGATTTTCTCTTTAATATTTTTTAATTTATTAATTTTTTTATTATTATATATTAACTTTAATTTTATACTTCATTTTTATTATAATATTTGATAAAATATATTAAAGATATTACAAATTTGTTAAAGGGGTGTCATTATGGCCTTAAACCAAGCTTATCAACTTGATGAATTAGATTTTCAAATTTTAGATATATTAATTAAAGATTGTAGAACTCCATATTTAGAAATTGCAAGACTTTGCCATGTTAGTGGTGGTACAATTCATGTCCGCATGAAAAAAATGGAGGAGCTGGGAATAATCAAAGGAACAAAAATCCTTTTAAATTTACCTAAACTTGGATATGATGTTTGCTGCTTTGTTGGAATATATATTGATAAAACTTCTTCATTCTCTGAAGTTTTTGAAGAAATGTCTAAAATTAAGGAAGTTGTTGAATTACATTTAACTACTGGTAACTACTCTGTTTTTGCTAAAGTTATATGTAAAAATATAAGTGATCTTCAAGATATTTTACTTAACAAAATAAATGTTATTTCTGGTATTCAAAGAACTGATACTATTATATCTTTAAACCAACCTATTGATAGAAATATATCGATTTAAATATAATAAGAATATTAATATACTTCTTTGAAAAAAATAACTATGTTATTAAATTTAAAGGAGTTGTTTTTTTATGAAAATACTTGATACTATAGCACTTTTACTTGTTATAATAGGAGCTATAAATTGGGGATTAATAGGTTTCTTTCAATTTGATCTTGTAGCTGCAATATTTGGTGACATGAGTACTTTCAGTAGAATTATTTACTCTCTTATAGGAATTGCAGGATTATATTCAATATCATTTTTTGCTAAAAAAATAGATACTAAAATAAAAAGGTTTGATGATTAATAACATCAAACCTTTCTTATTACTTTATAAATTTTTAATAATATTAAATAACTCTAATGCTGCTTCTTTAGGACCATTTTGTTCTCTACCTCTAACTCCGAGGCAAGTCTTAATTTGTCCAACTTTTACATTTGTATTAAACATAGTATTAAAGTATCTGTTGATTAATATATCTGTACTATCTTTTTTCTGTGCTGGTCCAAACGGATTTGCAAAATAGCTTTTCACTAATCCCTCTTCTGTTGTAGTTCCTTTTGCCATTCTTGGCCCTGATTTAAACAAATTAATTGCTTCATCTACACTATTAAAATATTCAATAGATTTCTCATTTTCAGATACATTAGTAAAATTATTTGCATATAAGAACAAATCTACTTTATATCCCTTAATTATTTCACTATAAGGAGATACAGGCATTACTAATCTTGCATTTATTTTATCTGGGTTCATAAATATACTTCTATCTATTTCTCTAAACGCATATCCTTGAGCTAAATCATCTAGTCTTACAAATGCACCTATTTCTGTACCATATCCATATATATGTCCATCCTTTTCCTTAAATGTACCCATATCATCAAAAATAATACTCATATTACTTACATGCTCTTCACTTAATGCTCTAAATGCTTCTAAGCTTTCAGATTTTCCAGCTCCACTATCTCCCATTATTACAACATTAGCCTCTTTTCCATTTTTCATCTGAATATTAACCATTGCTCCATGTATAGGTAAATTTCCTCTCTTTATCATTATTAAGTTATGCAATGTTAATATCATTTTTTTCATATATCCAAAATAATCAATTTCCTCTGAATAGTTAATATATCCAAGCATTATATTATTTTCTTCATCATCATAAAAGACAGTTTTTAAATCCTCTCCATCATTTATTCCAAACACATAAACTATATCTGGACGTCTTCCCCTACACTCTTCTCTTTTAGCCATTTCAAATAAGTTACATAAAGTTATTCCATGATTCATAAAATCTCTATGGAAATATACATATGCTATCAACTCACCAACTTTTGCTGGATAACAAAACCAATGATCTTTGTTTATATGTGCATATTTTAACGGATTATCATAAACTTCAGAAAACATTCCATTTCTCGTATTCTTCTTAGGATAAGTTATAAATGGTGGTTCTAACAGAATACAATCTATAAAGTTAACATCCTCTAGAGATTCATATCCATTAGGTATTGGCCATAATAATTTATTTATCATTATACTACAATTGCCACCAGCTGTTATTTGTCTAAATACTTGTGGATTTCTTCCTAGTACATTTTGCTCAATTTTTCTATAAAATCTTAGAATTAATTTTTCAAATGCAGAGTTTGCTTCTGTAAAATTCATAGCTGCTAATCCCTGACTTATTTTATCATTTTGAATAATTGTATATCTTTCTAATCTTCTCCAAAATAAATAAAAATCCTCAATAACATTAATAAATTCTTCTTTATTACTTAAAACCTCATTATATTTAGGATTTAATTGAGATATTTCTTTTGCATCCATTATTGTTAACCATTTAAATACATTAGTAATATCGCTTCTTAAGTTTGATATATCTGTTGAATTTAATGATTTTGTTAAATATCTATATGGTAAACTTCTCTTTTTTTCTGCTTTTTTTAAATAAACACTTAAAACTCTTCTAAATCCTTCACTCTCTAATAAGCTTTCAAAGTTTGTACAATATCTAGCTGAAAAATTCATTAGTACTTTATCATTACTTATTGAAAATTCTTTTTTCATCATATCCCTCCTAAACTCTTGTTCCATAGCTATTATAATATATTATATAATTATACCATATTTTACTACTATATTCACTTTATTATCTTATTATTTTTTATTAAATTAATAACATTTATTATGTTTTTGGCAATACTCATAAATATATAATTATTTTAGGAGTTTATTATGATTAAATTAAAATACCTAGTTTTTAAAACATGGAAGACTTTTGTTATATTTGTTATTGTTATATCTTTTATATCTTTTAAATTCATGAACAATAATAATTATCAAAATAATATGATTGTTCATTATATAGATATAGGACAGGGGGATTGCATTCTAATTCAAGTTAATAATAAAAATTTACTCATTGACTCTGGCCCTTCAAGTAATAGAACTGATTTGTTAAACTATCTAGAAAATATAAATATAAAAAATTTTGACTATATTATTGCTACTCACCCTCATGAAGACCATATTGGAAACATGGATACTCTTGTACGAAGATATAATGTTAGTAGCTTTTATGCTCCAAAAGTAACACATTCATCTGTATACTTTGAAAACATGATTAGTGCTTTAATAGATAAAAATCTTAAAATTAATATATTAAAGAAAGGAACAACTGGAATTGATCTTGGAAAAAATACTAAAGTATATGTATTTTCTCCTGATGAAAATATGATTAGTGATAATTTAAATGATTATTCTCCTATTATTAAAATAGTTTTTTTTAATACTTCATTTTTATTTACTGGTGATGCTGAAATATTAAGTGAGAATATGATTTTATCTGAAAAATTTGATTTAAAAGCTGATATTTTAAAAATTGCTCATCATGGTTCATCAACATCTAGTTCAAATAACTTTATTACTTCAGTTAATCCTTCTGTTGCAATAATTTCTGTTGGTAATGATAATAGTTATGGACATCCATCTTCAGAAATATTAAATAGACTTAAATCTAAAAATATAAAAATACTTAGAACAGATACTCATGGTAATATTATTGCTACTTCTGATGGTAACTCAATAAAAATATCTTATACTAATTAAAACTCCTATAAATGATAGATGCTCCTAAAATATTAGGAGCATCTATCATTTAAGGATATAATCCTTAAAATAATATAAATTATAATTATTCTATAATAATATCTTTACTTATTTCTAAATTGTTTATAGATATATCATTTTCTTCTATATCATCAATATCATTTTCACTTATAACATTATTTTTGTCTATCTCTTCTATTTCTGTATCTAAATTTTCTTCCACTTTCTCTTCTAAGCCAATATTATCTTCTTTAATATTAGTATCTTCCTCGATAACATCCTCTATCTCATCTTTTTCATCGATTATATATTCTTTCCAAGTAGTAAATATTTTATATAAATTTACTACATCTTGTTCATTATATAGTAAAATAGTTTCTATCTTTTCTTTTGGCATTCTTTCTATATAATCTTTATCTTTTAATACTTTATGGAATGTTTTTGCTAAATTAGACCCACTAATTAAATCGCCCTCTCTATATATATTAAAAGCTTTCTCTAAATTTTTAAGCCCTATAGAAGTGTTCTTAATCCACTCATACTCTTTCTGTATATCTAAAGATTTAAACTCCTTATCAAAATCAAAATAAATATTATATTTGTTAAATAGATACTTTATAACTGTAAAATCATTATTTCCTGAAAAAGTAACAATAACCCTTTTACCCACTTTCTTCATCTTACTAAAATATTTCTTTGCTAAAATAAGTATTGGAACAACTTCACCTTTATTCTCTATCATATATTGAGTAACATGTACCTTTTTATCCTCTTTATTATATATACATGCTCCAAAAACCCCTATACATTTAGGCTTTTTATATACATAATGTTCCAAATCAAAATATATAATATCTTCTGGTTTACACTCTATCTCCTTTCCTTTTAATATCATTTTTAAATCGTACTCTTGTACATCAACAATATTTTCTCGAATAATCATACTATCACTCTTTCTTACATTAATTTATCTCCTGTGTCTAATTATTATATCTACATTTTCTTATTATATCACGATATAAATATAGTGAATACTATATAAAACACCTAGTTTCAAATATATTTAACCATATATATCCTTAACCCACTTCCTTGACCACTGAATTCTTTTTTGATAGCATATATTTGTATTAAAATTTTAATAATATTTTGCGGTTTGAGGTGAAATATGTGTATATGTGACTTAAAAATCGGTGAAAAAGCGAAGATTAAAAAAATAAATGGAGATATTAAGCTTGCTAAAAGACTTTATGCTTTAGGACTTATAGAAGGTACTGAAATAGAACTAAAAAGAGTTGCACCTCTAGGTGATCCTTTAATAATAAGTTTAAGAGGATTTGATTTAGCTATTCGAAAAAAAGATGCAAAAAATATTATTTTAACAGCTTAATTATGATTAAAGGAGATGAATAAATGAAAACTATAGCTTTACTCGGCAATCCAAATGTTGGTAAAACTACTCTTTTTAATATTTTAACTGGCTCTAATCAAAGAGTTGGTAATTGGGCTGGTGTTACTGTTGATAGAAAAGACGGATGTTTCGATGATTTTAAAATAGTTGATTTACCTGGGATATATGCCATGGATACTTTTTCTAACGAAGAAAAAATATCAAAAAACTTTTTAGAAAGTGGACAAGTAGATTTAATTTTAAATATTATAGATGCTTCTAATATTGATAGAAATTTATACTTAACTATGCAATTAAAACAATTTAAAAAACCTATTGTTTTAGCTGTTAATATGCTAGATGTAGCTAATGATAAAGGTATAGATATTGATTTTAAAAAATTAGAAAAATCTTTAAATATAACTGTTATACCTATACATGCTTCTAAAAATAGTGGTATAGATAAATTAAAGCAAATATTAATTAATAATAATTACATTGGAATTGATAATAATAATTATTCCTTCTCTAACGAGAGAGAAGTTTATGCTTATATAGAAAGTATAGTTAATAAGTGTACTAAAAAGAATAATAATTCTTCAAAAGCTATTAAAAAGAATTTAGATAATATATTTCTAAATCCTTGGCTTGCTTATCCTATTTTCTTTGCAATTATGGCTTTAATATTTCAGATAACATTTTCTTGGATAGGACAACCTCTATCTGATTTATTAGACTCACTATTAAATAATGCTTTTATTCCACTTATGCAAAGATTACTTGAAGGTACTTCATCTTGGTTCCAATCATTAATTATAGACGGTATTATAGGTGGTGTTGGGGGAATACTTGTATTACTACCAATAATATTATCACTTTTTATGTGTATAACTGTGTTAGAAGATAGTGGTTATATGGCTAGAGTTGCATTTTTAATGGATAAAATAATGAGAAAAATGGGGCTATCAGGAAAAGCCTTTATTCCTATGATTGTTGGATTTGGATGCTCTGTTCCTGCTATTATGACTGCAAGAACATTAGAAAGTGAAAAGGACAGAAAGCTCACTGCATTATTAGTACCTCTAATGAGTTGTAATGCAAGATTGCCTGTTTATAGTATTTTTGCTGCTGTATTTTTCCCTAATTATATTGGCCTAATAGTTGCCTCTCTTTATTTTTTAGGTATATTATTAGCTTTTATAATTGGTATAATTTTTAAAAATACAATTTTTAAGAATGAAGAAGAACCTTTACTTATAGAATTGCCTGAATATAAGTTACCATCATTAAAAAACCTTTTAAATCAATTATACGAAAAAACTAAAAGTTTCTTAATAAAAGCAGGTACATTAATTTTTGCAATGAGTATAATTTTATGGTTTTTATCAAACTTTAACTTATCAGGAATAACAGATGTTAATAATAGTATCTTATCTTCTATTGGTAATTTTATTGCTCCAATTTTTAAACCTCTTGGTTTTGGAAATTGGCAAGCTTCTGTTTCATTATTAACAGGATTAATTGCTAAAGAAACTGTAGTTTCTTCAATGAGTGTAATATTTGCTGGTGATTTACAAGCAATGTTGCCTCTTCACTTTACTGCACTTTCGGCATTATCCTTCTTAGTATTTGTTTTACTTTATACACCTTGTATTACTGTTGTAGGTACTATGAAGAAGGAATTTGGATTAAAAATGACACTATTTTCTATAACTTATCAGTTAGCATTAGCTTGGATAGTTTCATTCTTAGTATTTAATATAGGATCTTTAGTTATATGATGTGTACTAATTATTAACTTAAATACCTAGTGTTTTGTTACTAAATCTTAATTAAATAGGAGATTTAATTATGGAAATTTTAATTACAATATTATTAGTTTTAATTGCTGCATATATAATTTTAAAGAACATAAAAAAATCGTCAAAAGGTTGTTCTGATTGTAGTAACTGTTCATCACACTGCTCTAAATATAAAAAATAAGAACTGCAAATGCAGTTCTTATTTTTTATATTTATTATTACTCTTATTCAACTATAACTTTATTTTTATCTAAGATTTTTTTGTAATAAATTTTAATTGTTGCTGCAGTTGGAGATGCTAATAACATTCCTATTGGCCCAAAGAATCCCCCACCTATAACAACAGCATATATAATCCAAAATGGTCTTACTCCAACTTTATTTCCTATAAGCTTTGGATCTAAATACCATCCATCAAACATTTGTAAAGCAAATAATGCTAAAAACACTACTACTCCTTTCATAGGAGATACAAATACATTTATTAAAAAACCTAGTATTTCCCCTATAAAAGGTCCGAAATATGGTATCATATTAGTAATTCCAACTAATATTGCTAATAACAACGCATATTCTGAATTAACAATTGTAAGTAATACAAAAGCTAATATACCAATTATAGTAGAATCTATTGCCTTTATTCCTATATAAGTTACTATCATAGAATTATAAGTTTGAATAAATTCAATTATCCTATCACTCTTTTGCTTTTTTAATATTAAATACATTAATCTCTTACATTCAAATAATAGTCTTTCCTTATCCATAAGTATATATATTGCTACTAGTAATCCAATAATAAACTGTATAATTATTGACGATAAGCTTACCATTTTCATTACTGACCCTTCTAATGCACCTATAATTATTTGTCCTACCTTATCCACATATGTATTAATATTTATATTTGCACCAGTAGTATTTATAAAATTATTAATCTCTTCCTGCCCTATAACTTTATTAATCATATCTTCTATAGAAGTTATATAATTAGGAATATTACTTCCAATTTCTTTTATATTATCTATTAAATTAGGTATTGCATACAAAGCTAAAAGAGTTATGCTTCCAATTAAAATGGCATAAGTTAAAGCTATTGATAATCCTCTGTTTAGTTTTGCTTTTTTTTCAAACAATTTTACAATTGGAGTTAAAACATATGCAATAACTACTCCATAAATAAATGACATTGATAATGATATAAATTTTTTAATAATATTAATAAAAATATCAGCATTATCAATTAATTTAAATAATATTAATATTACTAATATAGAAATTATTAAAGCAATTATTAATCCTCTATATTTATTATTTTTTAAAAACAAACTCCCACCTCCTTACTATTGATTATACCATAATTTACAAACTAATTCTTTTTTTAATTTTTAATACATAAATATGAAAATTAATCGTATAATTCAACATTCTCAATTCCTAGTATCTCTAATGTGCTTTTAATTATTCTAGAGGTTGCATCAATTAAAGTTAATCTAGCTTTAATTAATGATTTATCTTCTAAGTTTAATACTTCGTATGACTTATAAAAAACATTAAATTTATTTACAACTTCTATTAAATACTTTGTTATTATCGATGGTTCTAATT
>JAFNXG010000048.1 GCA_017383505.1 Clostridium sp. | reverse complement strand
TCTATATTTGCAAAATAATCGTAGTTGTAGTGTTGTATTTTAGGTTTTAAAAATGCATCAGATATTGATAAATTACCATTATCATTACTAAAGTAACTAGCACATCTTTCTAAAACAGTTTTTAATTGGGTTCTATTAATTTCAACCACTACTAAAGTGTTTGGAAACATATAAGTAGAAACAACATCTCTTACAGTAACATTTCTATCAAATCCTTTTATCTCATTAGAAAAGCAAGTACAAGATATATCAGCACCACTTTCATCAAGTTGAACCTGATTTATGAAGTTAGCTAAACTAGATCCATTTAGAGCCATATCTAAATGAGATGATGGATATAAATCTTCATCTAGAAAACCTATAGGTGTATCTAGCCACTTTTGAACATCATTTTCTAAAGATAAGTATTTATTATAAGTTTCATTTTTGTAATTTAACTTAACTTTTTCAAGTGATGAAGTTATGGCCTTACTTCCATCATCATTTAATTTAAGATTAATCTTAACGTAACTAGAGGCTCTTTGAGGAGTTTGGACTACATGAGTTCCGTTAATTACTGTATTTGCTAATGGCATATGTTGATGACCAGTTAATAAGATATCAAAATCAAATTCCATGCAAAGTTTATAAGCTATATTTTCACTTGTAAACATAAGTTGTTTATGGGAATTTAAATCATATTCAAATCCACCATGATAAACTCCAATTACTATATCAGAGGCCGCCTTAACTTCATCAAAGTAATATTTTACAGCTTCAAATGTATTTGTAATATTTATATTTGCTATATTTTCAGGTCTTTCCCAATTATTAATAAAATCAGTAGTAACTCCTATTAACCCAACTCTTAAACCATTTTCAAGAGTTTTTATAGAATAAGGTAATATAGGTAATTCACCAGTTCTATCAACAACATTTGCACATAAACATTTAGCATTAAGCGTATGAAGATATTGTTTTAGATATAATAGTCCATAATTAAAGTCGTGGTTTCCTAAAGTTATAAAATCATAACCAGCAGCATTCATAATATCTGCAATAGGATGAGTATTAAATTTTTGGCCACTTAAATAATAGCTAAAAGGAGAGCCTTGAATAGTATCTCCAGCATCTATAATTAATGTATTTCCATCTTTTTTGAAATCATTAATCATATTTATTAATCCAATGTTTTTTGGTTCTTTATCTATGTAGTTTGTTGGATATAGATAACTATGCATATCTGATGTAAAGTAAATTTTTAAATCTTTCATATATACCTCTTTAATATTTATAATTATATAATTAGTTTATTTTTTCAATTAATAAAAAGATTATACCATAGCTTAAATTTAAATTTATTAATTATTATGATATCTTTTATTTATGTAGTATTATATATTATGGAATCTATAGATAGAGGGGATGAAATAAAAGTTGAAGTATGTATATAATTTAGCTTTTAAAATGGCAATATCAGCAACAGTAGCTTTAATTATAGGAAATATATTAGGATTACAATATGCAACAGTTGGAGCAGTTATTGCAATTTTAAGTATACAGGATACAAGAAAGAAAGCATTAATAGTTAGTTACAGAAGAATAGTAGCATGTACTATAGGAGTTTTTTTATCTGTAATTCTATATAAAGTAGCTGGAAATAGCTCAATAGCATTTGGAATATTCCTATTAATTTTAATACCAATAACGTCAAAGCTAAAAGTACAAGAAGGGATGGTTCCAGCAGTAGTTTTATCCACTCATATTTTAGTTGCAGAATCTATAATACCTTCATTAGTAATTAATGAGTTATTATTAATGTTATTGGGTATAGGTATTGCGGGCGTTGCAAATGCTTTTATGCCATCACTTGAAGATGAATTTAGAGAAAATATAGAATGGATAGAAGAGCATTACAGAATAATTATTAGTAAAATGTCAAAATCACTAATAACGCATACTGTAGATATTGATGAACAAAAAATAATAGATAAAGTAGAAATAAGATTACATGAAAGTAAAGAAACCGCTTATAAGATAGTAAATAATAGTTTCTTTAGAAGTTCATCTTATTATACCGATTATATAAATATGAGAATTAATCAATTCGATACGATAAAAAGAATGAGATTACATTTTGAGCGATTCAATATACCAGTTGAGCAAATGAATATTATGTCAGACTTTACATTGTGTGTCGCAGAAAATATAAGAGAGGTTAATGATTGTAAGGATTTATTACATGAATTAGAGAGTTTAAGAATTCAATTTAAAGAGATGGACTTACCAAAGTCAAGAGAAGAATTTGAAAGTAGAGCGCAATTACTTCAGTTTTTAAATGATATGGAAGAGTTTTTATTAATAAAAAGAAACTTTTTTATAAGCAGCAAGAACCATTAAAAAAAGCAGTAAATAGATTAAAAATTATGTTAATCTATTTACTGTTTTTTATTAATCAAGTTTTAATGTAGATTCATAATCTACAGTAGAATATCCATTAGATTCTGTGTTAGGAAGTCCAGTATATAAATTATTATCTAAATAAACAGCAACTTTATTTACACCATAATTATATCCATAAGTATTTACTATTGCACCTATAACTCCATTAGCTATATCTGTAGATAAACCCATATCATTAATAAAATTCTCATTAAATTTAACAGTTAAAACATTAGTATCGTAATTTAGTGTAGCAGAGCTTACCCCATAATCTTTAGATAAAACTACAAAATTATCATTATTATTAGGAGCTTTATATAATTCTTGTGTTAATGCAGTAACAAATGCATTATCAGTGACAGTAACATTTGTATCTACACAATAAGTTTTAAGATCAACTTTATTAAAATAGAAAATTCTACAGTCTCTATTTACAGCCTTGGAAGTTGATGAAAGATTAGCTTTATTAGGAGTTACAGTAGAAGAATCCTTTTCTAAAAATAAATTGTTATTAGTTTCCGTTGTAACATCAGAAGAAATTACATCAGAAGTTTTATCATCAGTATTGGAAGTATTATCATTACTTTTATTACTTGTTGATTTTTCTTCTGTAATTTCAGATTCATTGCTTAAAGATTCTGAACTATCAGTGTTAGTTGGATTAGTATTGCCTGTAATAGCGTCTTTTAACTCACAGGATGAAAGAGAGAAGCATAAGGCAACTGCACAGCTTAAAATGATTATTTTTCTTTTCATAATTTCACCTCAAAAAATATATTACTATAACATTTTACCATATTTTTACAAGTATTAGAATAATTATAAAAAATAATATACAATATTTTCAAAAAATATATATAATTTTAATGTGGGGGTGTATGTAATATGGATATTTTAAGAGAAACAAGACTTATAAGTAATTATATAATTTCATTAAGAAAGGATTTTCATAAATATCCTGAATTAAGTATGGAGGAATATAGAACATCTAAAAGAATCAAAGAAGAATTAGATAAAATAGGTGTTAAATATGAACAAGGGATAAAAACAGAAGTAGTAGCTACTATAGGAAATAAAGAAGGTAGAGTAATTGCCTTAAGAGCTGATATGGATGCTTTAAGTATACAAGAAAATACTCAGGTAAGATATGCATCAGAAAATAAGGGGATAATGCATGCTTGTGGACATGATGCTCATATGGCTTCATTACTTGGAGCAGCTATGATATTGAAAAAATATGAAGAGGAGCTTCCAGGAAAAATTGTTTTAGTATTTCAACCAGCAGAAGAGAATTCTTGTGGAGCAAAATTAATTTCTGAGCATGGATATTTAGATGATGTAGATGAAATTTTTGGTTTGCATGTATTTGGAGATATGAAATGTGGAAAAATTTCAATAGAAGAGGGTCCAAGAATGGCTGCATCAAATAAATTTACTATAAAAATTACAGGAAAATCTGGACATGCAGGTAAACCACATCAATGTGTTGATGCAACCGTAGTTTGTGCAGCTATAGTAATGAATTTGCAATCAATAATTAGTAGGGAAGTAGATCCAGTAAATTCTGCTGTAATAACTATAGGACATATAAAATCAGGTGAAACTCATAATATAATTTCAGGTAATTCAATAATTGAAGGAACTATAAGAACATTTAATGCAACAATAACTAAAAATATTCAAACATCTATAAAAAGGATTGCATATAGCACAGCAATTGCATATGGTGCAACTGCTAGTGTTGAGTATGATGTATCTAATCATCCAGCAGTAATCAATGATGCTGAAGCAGTGAAAACGGCTTTAGAAGGAGCAAAAAAGATATTTAAAGAAGAGGATATTGTAAAAATACCTAGAATTATGTTAGGAGAGGATTTTGCGATATATCAAAAAAGAATTCCAGGTGTATTTGCTTTTGTTGGTGCAGGTAATGAGGAATTAGGAAGGGATTATCCAAATCATAATGATAAATTTAATATAGATGAAAGAGCAGTATTAATAAGTACAGAATTATATTTGGCCTATGCATTAGAAGCCATATCTAAGGAGGTAAGAAAACACAACTTTCATCATTAACAAATAGGAGGAATTTATGGAATTACAGATTTTAAGAGCTATTCAAAGTATAGCAAATCCATTTTTAGATTTTTTATTTGAGATTATAACTATATGTGGAGAGCAGATAATATTAATCTCAATAATATCAGTTATTTACTGGGCATTGGACAAAAAGTTTGGAGAGTATATTGCCTATTCTGTATTAACTAGTGTTCTTCTAAATAATATGGTAAAAGATATATTTAAGATGAAAAGACCTATAGGTGAAGAAGGAATAAGAACTTTAAGAAAACATACAGCAACAGGATATTCATTTCCTAGTGGCCATACTCAAAGTGCATCTTCATTTTATGGAGCTATAGCAATTTATTTAAAGAAAAAAACAATGTACATTATAACAATAGTAATGATAATATTAATAGGTTTTTCTAGATTATATTTAGGTGTTCATTATCCTAAGGATGTAATAGTAGGGGCTATTTTAGGAGTTTCAACATCTTATGTTTGCTATAAACTATATAATAAATTTGAAAATAAAATGTTACTTTATTTAATAACTTTTATTATATTTGTACCAGCATTAGCCTTTGCACAGTCAGCTGATTTTATAAAGGGGTTAGGAACATATTTTGGATTTTTAGTTGGTATGTATGTTGAAAAGAGATATGTTAAATTTTCAATAGAGGGGAGAAATATTGATAAAATTATAAGGGTGATAATTGGAGTAATAAGTTTATTATTAGTACAATTAGGATTAAAATCAATATTACCAAGTGAGTCTATATTTTTATTTATAAGATATTCATTAATAAGCTTCTTTGGAATAGGAATATATCCTATGATATTTAAGAAATTTAATATATAGATAATTATACCCCAGATAAGTTTTTTTTATATCTGGGGTATAATTTTTTTAAATATATATAAATATAATTACTTAGGAGTATAATAATTATTTATTTTAAAGAATTCTCAAGTGTTTTTAGTCTAGATATATAAGCTTGAGTATTATTAATTTCATTTTTAGCTATTTCTTTAGCTACAGGACTTTCAACACAATTATTATTTATTGATGATATATCATATGATGCTTGTAAAATTGCTACTGCTTGTTTTATATACACTATTTCATTGCTATCAGAAGTACTAATCTGAGATAATTCTTTTTTTAGCTTATCAATAATTACTCCATAGTCTTTGATATAGTTATTATTTTCCTTTACTTTCTTTTTATCCTTACTATAATTATTAATTAATCCTGCTAATTCATCTCTCATTTCTCTTAATTCACCAGTATAGTTATCAAGCATATCATCTGCAATATCATTTAATTCTGGGTTACTAGAATAACTTTGTATATTATTAGTAGTAAATAATATAGCTCTATGAAGCAATATTTCTTCACCTAAATAGTCAATACAAGTATTGCCAGAAGATTTTAAATTAGAAAGCTTATCAACTATTTCATTAAGATAATTAGATGTGACCTTATAATAAGGATCATCTATGAATTGTGAATAAGGATTTTCCACACTGGCAGCAGATACTGGTAAACTATAGAATATCATAGATACTATAGTTAAAGCAGATAAAAGAAAACTTATAAGTTTTTTCATTTGTTTCACTCCTTAACTTATTAATAATACTTAGTATGGTTAAAAAATAAAAATTTATTTATTGATAAATAATTTACTGAATATAATAGGGTAGTAAATTTAACTACCCATATAGTTAATGTATTATTTTTTTACAAAACTACCACAGTCAGTACATTCTTTGCTAGAAGCGAAATTAGTATGACAAACAACTTGTATGTGTTTTAATGTGCAATAATTATCATCTTCACAATGGAATTTACACTCAGTAACAGTACAGCCAATACTTTCGTTATGCTTCATAATTAATCCTCCTACCTACATAATAAATAAAAAGGGAGCTATATAGTGTTAAAGATATTTACTATATAACTTGCCTTCTTAGTTTTTATACTAATTTAGTATATCCTTAAGCAGTAAAAATATTCTTATTACAAAATTGTGATTTTGTGGATATATTGACCATGTAGGGGACTGGAATTATAATAATGAAGATAAAAGAATTTCAATGTTTATTTAATTAATAAGGGAAAAATAGCTCAAGATAATTCTCAAAAAGTTATTTATAAAATGAAAAGAATGTTTTGCTAATTTTACTTATGAAGAAAAGAGGCAAGTAAAAATATTTTTTGAGAAAATGTACAATAATTTAATTAAAGGAGATGAAAAGAAAAATGTTTAAGTTACTTAAATATATTAAAGGTAGTGCAATTCTTTATGTTATCTTAGCACCATTAATGATGTTTATTGAAGTTATAATGGATTTAAATCAGCCTAAATTAATGGCAGATATAATAGATATAGGAGTTGCAAATGGTAATATCCAATATGTTTTAACTGTTGGATTTAAAATGATAATAGTAGCTGTAATAGGAATATTAGGTGGAATGCTTTGTGGTTTTTTTGCAACATTAGCCTCAATGAATATGGGAAAAAATATGAGGCAAGGATTATTTGAAAAAATACAAGGGTTATCATTTGCAGAGATAGATGGTTTTAAAACATCATCACTTATTACAAGATTAACAAATGATGTTACTCAAGTTCAAAATATGGTTATGATGGGTCTTAGGGGAATGGTAAGATCACCTCTTATATGCTTAGGTGGTATTATAATGTCTATTAGCATCAGTGTTAAATTATCGGTAATATTCCTAGTATCAATACCATTAATAGTAATAAGTGTAACTTTAATTACATCAAAATCTATTCCGTTTTTTACTAATATGCAAGGTAAAATAGATAATGTAAATTTAGTAATGAGAGAAAGTTTACTTGGTGTTAGGGTAGTGAAAGCCTTTGCTATAGAGAAAAAAATTAGACAGAGATTTAATAACTCTAATAATGAGTTAATGGAAACGAGTATAAAAGCTCAAAGTGTAACAATATTACTTTGGCCACTTGTTACATTAATAATGAATTTAAGTGTTGTTGCAGTCCTTTGGTTTGGTGGAAATTATGTTAATGATGGATCATTAGAAATAGGTAAAATTATGGCCTTTATTAATTATTTAGTTCAAATAATGGGGTCTTTAAATATGTTTGTAATGATTATAATTGGATTTTCAAGAGCAAAAGTATCTGCAACTAGAATTAACGAAGTGTTAGATGTAGAATCATCAATAAAAGATAAGGAAAATACAGAGGAAGTAAAGAATTTTGATATAGAGTTTAAAGATGTTTATTTTAAATATAATAAAGATGGAGATTATGTATTAAAAGGAATATCATTTAAAGCTTTAGAAGGAGAAAAGATAGGTATTATAGGAGCTACTGGTAGTGGTAAAAGTTCATTAATATCACTTATTCCAAGATTATATGATACAACCCATGGTTCTGTAATGATTGGGAATGAAGATGTTAGAAATCTAAAGGTAAAAGATTTAAGAAAAATTATTGGTGTTGTTCTTCAAGATACAACTCTTTTTTCAGGAAGTATTGCAGATAATTTAAGATTTGGTAGAGAAGACGCTAGTGAAGAAATGATGAATAGTGCTGCTATGGATGCACAAGCATTTGAATTTATAACTCAAAATAAAGATGGATATGATAGAGAAGTTGGACAAAGAGGTAAAAATTTATCTGGAGGACAAAAACAAAGAGTATCTATTGCAAGAACATTAATTAAAGATCCTAAAATATTAATATTAGATGATTCAAGTAGTGCATTAGATATGGCAACAGAAGCAAAATTACAAAAATCAATAAAAGACAGAATGCGTGGTACAACTGTTTTACTTATAGCACAAAGAATTTCAGCAGTTATGGATTCAGATAAAATTTTAGTTTTAGATAACGGTGAAATTGTTGCAAGTGGTACTCATGAAGAGTTAATAAAAAGTTGTGAAATATATAGAAGTATAGCAATATCACAATTAGGAGAGGAGTCAGTTTTAAATGTCGACTAAAGGACCAATTCAAATGAGACCAGGGGCAGGTCCACATCAATTACATGGAAAAAAGGCGGAGAAAATAAAAGACTTTAAAGGTACTGTAAAAAGATTAATTGGATACTTAATTGAAAATAAATTAAATATTGTAGTAGTGTTTCTTTTATGTTTTGTAACTACTTTAATTAGTATTTTTGGAACTAGATTAAATGGATATACAATAGATAACTTTATAGAAACTGGAGATATGAAAGGTTTAGCATTCATATGTATAATGCTAGTTTTAATGTATGTTGTAAATATTTTTTCAACATATTATCAAAATTCAGTAATGATAAAAATAGCACAAAGAGTTTCTGCAAGAATAAGACATGATTTATTTGTAGGTCTTCAAAAGTTGCCACTTAAATATTTTGATACTCATTCAAGTGGTGATTTAATGAGCAGACTTACAAATGATGTGGACAATATAAATACAACATTATCTCAAAGTGTAACACAATTGTTTTCAGGTATAATAAATATTGTTGGAATGTTTATTGCAATGCTTTTATTAAGTCCAATATTAACTTTAATAGGAATGATAACAATTCCTTTAACATTTATAACAACTAAAACTTTGGCCAAAAAGACACAAAAATTCTTTGTAAAGCAACAAAATGAATTAGGTAATTTAAATGGATATATTGAGGAAATGGTATCAGGGCAAAAGGTTGTTTTACTATTTTCTGAAGAGGAAAAAGTAAAAAAAGAATTTGGAGAAATAAATGAAAGACTTACTAAAAGTGCAATAATAGCACAAGGAATTTCTTCATTCATGGGACCTATAAATAATTTTATAAATAATATTTCATATTTAATAATATCAGTTGCTGGTGGATACTTAATATTAAAGGGACATTCAATTACAGTAGGTGTAGTATTTTCATTCTTATTATATATGAGAAATTTTACACGACCAATAAATGAAATAATGAATTTATTTAACACAATTCAAAGTGCTTTAGCTGGTGCAGAAAGAGTTTTTGAAGTAATTGATGAAAAAAAAGAGAAAGATAAGGAAACAGCAAAGGATATTAGTAATATAGAAGGTCATGTTGAGTTAAAGAATGTAACCTTCTCTTATGAAAAAGGAAAAGAAATATTAAAAAATGTTTCTATAGAGGCAAAAAAGGGTGAACTTATTGCAATAGTAGGTCCAACAGGGGCCGGAAAAACTACAATAATTAATTTATTAACTAAATTCTATGATATTGATAGTGGAGAAATATTAATTGATGGAAAAAATATTGATTACATAACTAGAGAAAGCTTAAGGAAAACAGTTGCAATGGTTCTTCAAGATACTTATTTATTTTCAGAAAGTGTTAGTGATAATATAAGGTATGGAAGATTAGATGCTACTGATGAAGAAGTTATAGAAGCAGCTAAAATGGCAGATGCTCATCACTTTATAAAACAACTTCCAGAAGGATATAATACTATTCTATCTGATAATGGGGGGAATTTATCTCAAGGGCAAAGGCAGTTATTAGCTATTGCAAGAGCCATACTTTCTAATGCGTCTATATTAATATTAGATGAGGCTACATCTTCTATTGATACAAGAACAGAAGTGCTAATTCAAAATGCTATGATTAAGTTGATGGAGGGAAAAACAACATTTGTTATAGCGCATAGATTAAGTACAATTAGAAATGCAGATAAAATATTAGCACTAAAGGATGGAGAAATTATTGAAAGTGGAACTCACAGTGAACTTTTAGCTAAAGATGGATTCTATGCTAATTTATATAATAGCCAATTTAAAAATGGAACTGAACTTTAGATAAAATTAAGAATGCCTCAGCTTCGCCTAAGAGATATTCTGTGGGGTGAATCTGAGGTAAATATTTGCTATAAATTAAAGCTCTAATATTGTATAATATTTCTATATAAAGGTAATTTGTGGAGGTAAGGGATGTATCGTATTGAGAATTTTGAAGTAGAAATAAAAGAATTAAATAGAAAGAGAACAATTAGAGTATATTTACCTAATGATTATGATGAAAATACAGACAAGCATTATAAAGTTATGTATATGCATGATGGACATAATCTTTTTTACAAGGAAACCTCTGCTTATGGAGGAATATGGGACATTCAAGGTGCCATGAATAGAAGTGAAAAACAGGGGAATGATGGAGTTATAGTTGT
>JAFNXG010000047.1 GCA_017383505.1 Clostridium sp. | reverse complement strand
TGCATATCCCTTTTCTATTAATCCAGATACAAACTCTATTATTTCAGATATATATTCTGTTGCTCTCGGATTAATAGTAGCTCTTTTAATATTTAATCCATCAGCATCCTTATAATATTCACAGATATACTTATCACCAATTTCTTTAACTGTTGTACTCTCTTCATTGGCTTTATTTATCATTTTATCATCTATATCAGTGAAGTTTTGAATAAATTTAACCTCATATCCTCTATACTCCATATATCTTCTTATAGTATCAAAAACAATAAAAGTTCTACCATTTCCTATATGGAAATAATTGTATACCGTTGGCCCACACACATACATTTTTATTTTGCCCGGCTCTAGTGGAACAAACTCTTCTTTTTTTCTAGTTAAAGAGTTATATATTTTCATACTAAATCCCTCCTTTTTCTTTTTTTTGCACTTTATAATCTAATGTTATTTTTTTCAAATTGAGATTTTACTTTTTCTATAATATCATCAATTTTTATAACTTCCATTTCGCCATCTCTTAATTTAAATTCAACTTCATCATCAACTATCTTTTTACCAACAGTAACTCTCATTGGTATTCCTATAAGTTCAGAATCTTTGAATTTAACTCCTGGTCTCTCATTTCTATCATCTAAAATAGCATCCACACCTATTTTTCTTAATTCTGCATATAATTTGTTAGCTATTTCCATTTGAGCTTCATCTTTAATGTTTACTGGAATAACTGATACATGATATGGTGCAACTGATAATGGCCATACTATACCATTTTCATCATGATGTTGTTCTATTATTGAAGCCATTGTTCTTGTAACACCAATTCCATAACATCCCATAACAAATGGAACATTCTTTCCATTTTCATCTATAAATGTTGCATTCATAGCCTCAGAATACTTAGTTCCTAATTTAAATATATGCCCAACTTCTGTTCCTCTTGCTATAGTAACTTCAGAACCACATTCTGGACATGGCTCTCCACTTTCTATATTTCTATAGTCTCCTACTACCCCCTCAAAGTCTCTTCCATAATTAACATTCTTTAAGTGATATCCAGTTTCATTTGCACCTGTTATCATGTTATACATATGAGTAACTTCTTCATCTACTAATAATAAATCAACTTTTATTCCTACTGGTCCACCAAATCCAACTTCACATCCTGTTGCATTAGTATACTCTTCATGTGATGCCATTATTATATCTGTTGAAGCATTAGCTGCATTAGCTACTTTTACTTCATTAACTTCTCTATCACCTCTAACAACTACACCAACTATTTTTCCATCAACATTAAACATTAAAAGCTTAACAGTTTTCTTTGGTGATACTTGTAATAAATCAGCAACTTCATCAATTGCTCTGCTATCTGGTGTAGCCACCTTTTCCATTTCTAATAATTCTTCTACTTCTGCTCTTTCTGCTGTTGCTTCTGCCTTTTCAATATTTGCAGCGTATTCACAAGCACTACAGAATACTACATCATCTTCACCAACTTCTGATTTAACCATAAACTCCGCAGAATTTGATCCTCCAATTGCTCCTGAATCTGCAGCAACGCATTTTGCATCTATTCCACATCTATTAAATATTTTTATATATGCTTCTTTCATTTTATCATAAGATATATCTAATCCTGCTTGGTCCTTATCAAAGCTATAAGCATCCTTCATTATGAATTCTCTTGATCTCATTATTCCAAATCTAGGTCTTCTTTCATCTCTATATTTTGTTTGGATTTGATAAAGGTTAACTGGTAATTGTTTGTATGATTTTATCTCATTTCTAGCTATATCAGTAAATACTTCTTCATGTGTTGGTCCAAGACAAAAATCTCTGTTATTTCTATCTTTTAATCTGAACATTTCTGCTCCATAAACATCCCATCTACCTGATTCTTGCCATAACTCTGCTGGTAATACGGCTGAAGCTAAAAATTCTTGTGCTCCTGCTTCATTCATTTCTTCTCTTACTATATCTTCAATGTTTTTTAATACTTTAAGACCTATTGGCATATAGTTATATATACCTGCCGCCATCTTTCTTATCATACCTGCTCTAAGCATTAACTTATGACTATCTATTTCTGCTTCTGCTGGTACTTCTCTTAATGTTGATACTAACATATTTGACATTTTCATAATTTGTTCCTCCATAATTTATATTTATTATTATAATTTTCTTATTTATCCATGGCCATACCGTTAATTAGGCAGTAATCATACCCTCAAACATCTTTTAAATTTTATATTTAAAATAAAAAAAGCTCCCCCTAATATAGAATTAGGGCGAACTTGTATCCGCGGTACCACCTAAATTTGTACTTTAGTAATGATAACGGTGTTAAACCGATAGTTTTTACCTACAACTCAAAAGCTGGTTCAAAATCTATTGAAAATCTTACAGCCTATGGATTTTCTCTCTGAAATGGCGATTTTTACTATTCTTCATCACTGCTTTAGTAATATTTTTTTGTTAATTAATTATATATTCTAAAAAAAACTCTGTCAACATAATGAATCTTTTAAATAAGTTTTTCTCCTAAAATTAAATCTTCTGGTGTTGTAATTTTAATATTTGTATATTCCCCTTCATAAAGATACACATTATAACCGTATTGCTCAACTACCATAGTATCATCTGTAACTAATATCTTATCTTCTTTTATCTTTTCATGACACTTCAAAATTTCATTAAACTTAAAAACTTGTGGTGTTTGAATAGCCATTAACGTTTCTCTCTTAGGTGTATTAATAGAAAACCCTTCTTCATTTTTAATTTTTATAGTATCTTTAGGCATTACTCCTGGTGCAGACGCTCCATAAACAGATGCATAATTTATTCCCTCTTCTATTATTCTATCAGAAATAAACGGTCTCGCTCCATCATGTATTAAAACTATATCTACACTATCTTGTTCTAAACTTTTAAGTCCATTGTATACCGAATCTTGTCTTTCAGCACCACCAATAACTATTTTATCTACTTTTAGCATATACTTTTCTAATACATTTTCCTTAAAGTAATCTACTTCATCTTGTGGTAAAACTACTACTATATTATCTATATTTTTGTTTTCGTTAAACTTTTTTATAGTATAGTAAATAATAGGTTTACCTTTTATCTCTATGAATTGTTTGCTTACTTTGGAATTCATTCTTTTTCCTTTTCCACCAGCTAAAATAATAGCACTTATCATTAAACTTCTCCTTTAATTATCTTTTGGTTTTGCAAATATCATTCTACCTGCAGAAGTTTGAAGAACAGAAGTAACTACTACAACTATTTCTTCTCCAATAAACTTTCTACCACCCTCAACTACAATCATAGTTCCATCATCAAGATATCCTATTCCTTGTGTTAATTCTTTTCCATCCTTTATAACTATGATTTTCATCTCTTCCCCTGGAAGAACTACAGACTTTATTGCATTAGCCAAATCATTTATATTTAATACAGATACTCCTTGAACTTCAGCTACTTTATTTAAATTAAAATCGTTAGTAATAACCTTACCATTCAATACTTGTGCTAACTTTAATAATTTGCTATCTACTTCTGCAATATCCTTAAAATCTCCTTCCCAAATTTCAGTATCAACATCTAATTCTTTTTGGATTTTATTTAATATATCCAATCCTCTTCTTCCTCTATTTCTTTTTAATGAGTCTGATGAATCAGAGATATGACGAAGTTCATCTAAGACAAAACTAGGTATAACTAAAGTTCCTTCTATAAATCCTGTTTTACATAAATCAAAAATTCTTCCATCAATTATAACTGATGTATCTAATACTTTAGTACTATTTCTAATTGAAGATTTACTCTTCTTCTCTTTTTGATTATTCTTTTTAAATATAAATAAAGTTGAAGAAATATCATCTCTTTTCCTTATAAATATTTCTGCTCCTAATATAGCTGCTATTAATTCTAATAAAGTAAATATTATTGGCCCTATAGCTGGATGTATTCCAGAAAAAATTCCTGATATAGGGGCTGCAATAAATGTTACAATAATTAAACCTATTAAGATGCCTACAGTCCCATAAATTATTTCTTGTGCACTTAGCCTTTGTATATTTTTTGTAATCTTATCGATAGTAATAGATATTAATTTATGTAGAGTAGGTGAAATAAAATAAAAAATAATTCCAAATAATAAAATACAAAAAATATATAAAATAGTTGTTGATATTGTTCCTCTAAAAAAATTTATTTTTAACCCATTACTAATAGTTAATATTACTTCAGAAATAATATATCCAAAAACTAATCCCAAAATGGAAAAAATTATCCTTAATACTTTTTTAAACAATATCTCACCTCCTATAAAATTCATAATAATAGTTATAAATACCCATTTTTATTATACCATAATATCAATTTTACTATTACATATAATTGAATCAAAAAAATAAAATTTATCTTAATACCCCCTATTAAGATAAATATAGGTTGTTTATTATAATATTAAACAATGCAGACAATTGTTGTATTGACAGAATTGTCTGAAAATACTTATAATTTATTTAAGGATTATATTTTTAAGGAGTTGAGCAAATGAAAGACATTATATTTGATAGCTTTCAAAATGACGTCAGTGAATCTCTACTAAGACACAAAAGCATTCTAGATGTTCTAACTAAATATACTGAATCTAGTTCTCGAATTAATAGAGCAGTAGCCAAAGCTGTTAC
>JAFNXG010000046.1 GCA_017383505.1 Clostridium sp. | reverse complement strand
GGTAAATCTAATAAAAATAAGAATAATGCCATAACTACACCAACTATAATCATTGGCCAAGGTAAATTACCTGACATTATTCCTGATGTTAATGTAGACATTAAATTTGCTTGTGGAAGTGCAAATGGAGCATCTGCGCCTGTAATTGCTAATTGACTAGATAATATTAATACTGTACCTGTAACTACAATAACCCCTACTATACTAGCTATTACAAAACTATTTTGCATTTCTTTTTTACTTCCACCTATTATGTACGTTACCTTTTGAGATTGACTATACCCACCTGCTACTGATATTGCTACAACCATAAAATTAGCAAATAAAAGTAATGATTTGTTATCAGCTTGACCTTTCCATCCCATTATGACAAATACTAAAGTCAGTATTACTAATGATGCTATTGTCATACCTGATACAGGTAAATTAGATGTTCCTATTGTTCCTGCTAAACGACCTGAAACTATTACAAATAGTAAAGATAATATTAACGAAACAATAGCTGCTACTATAGCCATTAAGATACTTTGTGAAATAAAAAAACCTGCTATAAATGCTATTATAACTCCTGCTAAAATAAATATAATTTCCCCATAACCTTTACCTTCTGTATCTTCCTTACTTGATTTTGCTTTCAATGTTTCTCTTATTGACACTATTATTGTTGGTATAAGCTTTAATGCTCCTATAATCCCCCCACAAAGCATCATCCCTGCTCCTATATACTTAACATAGCTTCCTGTTATTGAATTTACATCCATTTGATGAATTAATAATGTTGTATCATTCCAACTTACAGCATTTCGTTCTGCCATATCTGTAAAGTATCCAATCAATGGTGCTATACCAAAGTTAGATAATATAGACCCTGCAAGCATAGTAACTGACACATCTAATCCAACTATAAAGCCTATTCCTAATAAGAGCGGATTTACCTCAATAGAAAATTTCCATTTATAAAACTTACTTCCCAAATATGTAACAGTATTATTAATTAAATTTAAAAATGACCCTGTTAAAATATTAATAATCCCACTAATAACAAATCCTATTCCCATAAATTTAATAGAATCTCCTCCTGATTCTGAGGCAACAAGAGTTTCAGATATTGCCATAGATTCTGGATATAGAAGTTTTCCATGCTCTTCAATTATTAGATAGTTATAAACTAAAGAAAGTGTTCCTACACCAAATAAAGCTCCTCCTATTCCTACACTTACTCCTTCTAAAAAAGTAACATTACTTCCTATTAATATAATTGCAGGTAACACATATATAACACCACTTGCTATAGACTCGCCTCCACTCGACATACCTTGAGTTATATTTTTCCCAAGAATTCCTTTACCTTTAGCAAATGCACCAATAAACATTGAACCTATTATTGCTCCGGGTATACCCGCTGCAACAGTTAATCCTGATTTCATACCAGAGTAAGCTGTAGAAGCTGCAAATATAACTGCTAATATTATTCCAATTATTATTACAGTTAAATTAGTACCTTTTTTTGATTTATCAGTTATATATGGAATATAATCTTTTCCGTTTATACCACCATAAGCTTCCTTAGGTAATTTATTTTTCATATGTAGTCTCCTTCCTTTTTATTGATACAATATAGTTAGTATATGCATTTTCTTTATTTACATAATTATAGATTGTTTTTTTAATTTTCTTTAATATTTTTAATTGCAGGACTATCTATTAAATTACCCTTATAATCAAATCGTGAGCCATGGCATGGGCAATCCCAGGTTGATTCATCTGCATTCCAATGTAGCTCACAACCTAAATGGGAACATTTTGGTGAGATTGTAAATATCTTTCCATCATCATCTTTATATACTCCTACCTTTTGTCCATCATACTCAACAATTCCTCCATGGCCATTTTTAATATGTTCAATTTCGCTACTTGGAATATACACCTTCTGTGCAATAAAGTTTTTAGCTGTTGTAGCCATATCTTTAGCAACATTTTTAATAGATAATGATAAGTCAAATCTATGTGGCGAAAATATTTCTGAAAAATCATTTTCCTGTTGTGTTATTAAATCAGATATTATCATAGCTGATACCATTGAACTAGTCATTCCCCATTTATTAAAACCTGTAGCTACATATATATTAGGTGTATTATCGGAGTACTGTCCTATATAAGGTATACCATCTATAGTAATGCAATCCTGAGCTGACCAATAGTATTTTTCTACTGATTCTGGATAAAGCTTTTTAGCCGCTTTTCTTAATTTATCATAACTTCCTCCTGTTTCATTTTCTCCAGTTCTTTGACCTTCTCCTCCAAATAGTAATAGTCCATTATAATCTCTAAATGAATATCCATTACTCTCATAATCTATATACATTCCATCAACTTTTTGTGCATTTTCTAAAGCTATAACATAGGATCTTTCTTGATGCATTTTCATAAAATAAAATCCTGGTACATTTATTATTGGATAATGTGTAGCTACTACTATCTCATTAGCTATTATCTTTCCTTTATTTGTTTCTACAATATTATCTTCTACCTTTATTGCCCTAGTATTCTCATATATTTTTAATTCCTTTGTAATATCTACTAAAAACTTTAATGGATTAAATTGTGCTTGATTATTAAATTTAACAGCTCCTTTGATATCTAAAGGAAGATTTATCTTATCTACAAACTCTGCATCTATTCCTACTCTCTTTGCTGCTTCTACTTCTTTTTTTATTAAATCCACATCATTTAGTGAGTAAACAAAAGCCGGAACTTCTTCAAAATCACAATCTATTCTTCTTTCTTCAATAATCTCCTTGTATTTTTTTATAGCAAGCTCATTTGCCTTTGCATATTGCCTAGCCTTTTCCTCTCCAAACTCATTTATTAACTTATCATATATTAGATAATGTTGTGATGTTATTTTTGCAGTAGTATTTTTTGTATTTCCACTTGCAATTTTATCTTTTTCTATTAATACTACCTCCCTCCCCCTTTGACTTAAAATATAACCTGTTAATATTCCTGCTATTCCAGCACCAATAACTAATACATCTACCTTTATATCTCCATTTAATTCTTCTCTTTTATCAAATTTATAACTTTCGTTCCATATTGATTTCATCATATCACCTCCATTATATTGTTTCACTTTTATAAATCTGTATGCAGTTATGTTTTTATTATTTCTATATGTCAATACTTCTATTTCCATCAATAAAAATAACAGAAAAGTTTTTATAAATTGCTATATTTAATTCCATTCTGCCAAACTCAAATTCATTACAATATAATAATATTATTAGTACTTATAATAAAACCTCACATCTTTGAGAGATTCTTATAATAAAATATAATAATTTTGAAATATTTGGATTGTTTTCAGTGATAATACCTTTCTTAAATATAAAAATGCAAGTCCCTACTTAAATTCACATATTAAGTAGGGACTTGCATTTTTATTTAACTTCTAACTTATTTAAATCTCTTTAATTTTGCAACTATGCTCTTTTCTTTTTGAATCATAGGTTTATATTTCTCTTAAAAGTGTAATATGTTCCTACAAAGTAGCATATATAGACAACAAGCATTAAAGTAACTCCAAAAATTATACTTAAAACAAATGTTCCATCTCCAATAAAAACTATAATTATATCTTTATAAAACAAATAATAATTATATATAAATATTGCAACACCAATCATTGCTATAGAAATAGGAACTATAAAATATATTGAAATTTGCTTTAAAATAATCTTACTTATTTCTTTATCCTCAATGCCTAATCTTTTAAGTACGTTAAACCTATCTTTATGCTCAATAGATTCTGAAAGTTGACTAAGTGATAAAATAGTTAAACTTATCATTAGAAATACTACACCCAAATATATACCAAGAATTCTCATGGCTAAAGTTACTATTAAAATATTATTAGTCTCTATTGATTTAATTCTTGTATCAATTACTTCATATGTTATATCACTCTCATTACTATACTTTTTTACGAATTCAGGATTCTTTTTTCTAAACCAATCATTTATATAGCTATTTTGGAATTCATTAGCATATTCATAACTCATTTCATTATTAATATTAACAATAAAATTAGCTTCTAAAAAATCAAGTTTATCACATACTTCATCAGGTAAAATCATAATACTATTTGAATATG
>JAFNXG010000045.1 GCA_017383505.1 Clostridium sp. | reverse complement strand
TACTGCAGATAAGATTATCGTTATGGATGATGGTAAAATTAGTGCTATTGGTACTCATGAAGAGTTAATGGAAACTAGTGAAATCTATAAGGATGTATACAAATCTCAACAGGAAGGGGTGGGGTTACGTGAATAAGAATAGAAAACCAGGACCGCCAAAGCCTAAAAATATGGGAAAAACATTAAAGACTTTGATGAAATACTTAGGTAGATATAAAGGATTATTAGCAATAGTAATGGTATTAGTAATTGTTAATTCATTTGCTATGGTAGCAGGATCATATTTCTTAAAGCCATTAGTAAATAATTATATTATACCAGGAGATTTCTCTGGTCTTGCTAAAATGCTTATATTATTAGGTATTATTTATGGATTAGGTGCACTTGCATCATATGGATATGCAAGAACAATGGTACACATATCACAAAATACTATAAGTAATATAAGAAAAGATTTATTTAATAAAATGCAAGATTTACCTATTAAATATTTTGATAGAAATACTCATGGAGATTTAATGAGTTTATATACTAATGATATAGATAATATTGGGGAAGCTTTAAATAATAGTTTTACTAATATAATAGCTTCAGCATTAACTTTCATTGGAATGATTACAATGATGGCTATGCTAAGTCCTATATTAATAATTATTACAATAACTTTCTTAACTTTAATGGTATTCATAATAACTAAGGTTGGAGCTAAAAGTAAATATTATTTTGGAATGCAACAAAAGAACATTGGTAAGTTAAATGGTTATATTGAGGAAATGATAGAAGGACAAAAAGTAATTAAAGTATTCTGTCATGAAGAAGAGGCAATTGAAGATTTTAGAAAGCATAATGAAGAGTTAAGAAAAGCTTCAACTGGAGCTCAAACTTTTGGGGGATATATGATGCCAATGTTAGGTAATTTATCTCATATGAATTATGCAGTAACATGTTGTATTGGTGGATTAATGACAATAGCAGGTGCATTTGACCTTGGTTCATTAGTTTCATATTTACAATATACTAAGCAAGTAGCAAACCCAATTTCTCAAGTTTCACAACAAGTAAATGTAATTTTAGCTGCATTAGCTGGAGCTGAAAGAATATTTACAGCTTTAGATGAAGAAACTGAAGTTGATAATGGTAAGGTAACTTTAACTAGAGTTGAAGTTAGAGAAGATGGTACTTTAGTTGAAACAGAAAAATATACAGGTCATTGGGCTTGGAAAGTACCTTCATCAGTAGTAGCTAAAATGAGAAAAAATAATGAAGAAGCTTTAGTTTCAGAAATGGCAGCAACTACTTTAAGTGTAGAGAAATCTCAATTAGAATCTGCAGTAGAATTAACTGATGAACCTATATTAAAAGAGCTTACTGGTGATGTTAGATTTAAAAATGTTATCTTTGGATACAATGAAGAAAAAACAGTATTAAAAGATATTAGTTTATTTGCAAAACCTGGACAAAAGATTGCTTTTGTTGGATCAACTGGAGCAGGTAAAACTACAATTACTAATTTAATTAATAGATTCTATGAAATTAATTCAGGTACAATTACTTATGATGGAATAGATATTAAGGATATTAAGAAGGATGATTTAAGAAGATCCCTTGGAATAGTACTTCAAGATACTCACTTATTTACAGGTACAATTGCTGATAATATAAGATATGGTAATTTAAATGCAACTGATGAAGAAGTTAAAGCAGCAGCTAAGCTTGCTAATGCTCATACATTCATCAAGCATTTACCACATGGATATGATACTGTTATTACTGGTGATGGTGAGGGATTATCTCAAGGACAAAGACAATTACTTGCAATAGCAAGAGCTGCAATTGCTAATCCTCCAGTATTAATAATGGATGAAGCAACAAGCTCAATTGATACAAGAACTGAAAAACTTATTGCAGAAGGTATGGATAAGCTTATGGAAGGAAGAACTGTATTCGTAATTGCTCACAGACTTTCTACTATTAAGAACTCTCATGCAATAATGGTTCTTGAACAAGGTGAAATAATTGAAAGAGGAAATCATGATTCTTTATTAGAAGAAAAGGGAAGATACTATCAATTATACACTGGTAAAGCACAATTAGATTAGACAAAATTCGAGCTGCCCCTGGGGCTATCTAATATATAGATATCCCCAGGGTTGTTTAATTTAAAGGCATTACTTTAAATTAATGCCTGTTTATTATAATTTTTCAGTTAGTTTCCAAAGTTGTCCACCATAAAATGGATTAGCAGTACCAATATAAAGTCCAGTATCAGATGATATAAATGTTCTTAATCCATAATTAAATTTATCATTAAAGCCATTAGTATTAACTTTACAGAAGTTTATTCCATCTAAAGATACATATAAATTAAAGCCCATATCAGATTTATCTATTGTATCTCTTATCTTTTTAATATAATAAAGTTGATCAGCTATATTATTAGAAGTTAAAAATTCTTTAATCATAGATATAATTTCTTCTAATTTAGATTTAATATTATTAAATTTATCAATAGTATTTTTTATAGCTTCTACGGTAGCTTCTCCAAATTGTAAGGATAAATTTTCATATATCATATTTAATAAAGATTCATCAGTGTATTCTACGGTATTTTCTAAAAGATTTTTTGAAATATTATCTAGTGATAGCATAATATTTTCATTAAAGCAGTTTCTAGACTTAATATAATTAATATCTGATATTAATTCTTCAATTTTAGAATTTAATTCATCAGGTAAAAATGAGTTTAAATTTTGAAGTAAATTAAAAGGTAGATTAATAATATTATTAGATAGATAATTTTTTAAATAATTACTAGGCTTTACTTTAGGATAGTGAGAGCAAGCATAGGACAAAGAGATTTTATTATTATCATTCTTACAATAATTATCTGCATCAGCGAAAAGCTTTAATATATCTTTGATATTATCATAATCAATGTTATTGAATAATGAGATAAACTCTAACAATAATTCTAATATTTCATGGAAATTATCTATAGAATTAGGAGTGAAATCTGGTACAAAATAATCATAAAATATTGATGAATCAAAAGTTCCTAAAAAAAGTTTTCCATTATACTCAGCCATTCTCCACATATAATGAATAGATGAATAATTTGATTTAGAATCTAAAGGGACAAAGCCTGCTTTATAGTTACCTATTCTAGTTTTTAATGAATCATTTTTATTAGGAGTGCCTATTACTAATTCCCAATTATCATTTTCATCAAATCTATAAAGTTGAGCAGGTTTAATAAAATCAAAATATAATCTACTAAAATCAAATTTAGTTATATATTGTAGTGATTGAATTACATTAGTAAGTGTTCCGATATACACATACTCTTTTCCATCAGAAGCTCTATATTTAAATGGTGTTCCTATTACATGATTAGGAACTCCCATTCCAGCTTCATATTTTGCATTAGGACCAACAATCATTTCCCATGACCAACCATAATTATTACTATTTGGGGAATCAAGTCCAACATATTTACCTTTAAAAATTAAGAAACCAGATTTCTCAATAGGAGCATTTCCTGAACCAATTGTTGCGTATAAATATCCATTATAACTGATTAAATCAAATATGCCACCAAAAGCAAAGGATCCTTCATCAACATTAGGAATATTATTAAAATCATTTAAATCAGCAACGATGTTCCAAGTATCTATACTAGGAGAAGCACTTTCCATTATTCTTAAATCAGTACCACTAATTAATAAACCAAAATATAGTTTCTCATCATGAGTTGCCATAGCCCTAATACTAGAAGCACCAGTACTATCAGAAAATACAACTTCTGGCTTGTTATCAGTAGAATAATCATTAAACTTTAAAATTCTAGAATACTTAGTGCCAAATGAACCAATATAAACACTTTTAGTATCTTCATTATAAGGTTTAAATGATATAGCGCCTCTGTATCCATTATCATAAGGTATTCCTTCAGGAGCATATTCTGATTTATAAACAAGTTCTATTTCTTCAGTAGATTTGTTATATCTAAATATTTCACCTGCGAAATCATTAGTTCCTATAGGAACATCTCCTCTAAATAAAAACTTTATAAAAATATCACTTAAAGTTTCATTTGAAAGTGCACTCTTAACAGCAGAATAAAATAGGTTTCTATTACTTCCAATATAAATATAATTATCAGATTCAGCCATTGCCCATGCATAGCTATTAGCTCTATCGCCATTTTCTTTTAGACCGTCAGCTTCTTTTTCTCCTTTAGTTGGATTTGAAATCTTTTTTATTATAAAATGCTTAGTTTCTATAGTTTTATAATATCGTTTCATATTTTTATATTCTAATCTTTTGTTATTCATGATACTCCTCCTTTGTTGATTAGATTATTATCCTAATAACATAATATGATTTTTGTTAAAATAGTTGCCCCAGGGGCAAGAAAATTTATAACTTTCCCCAGGGGCATTATTTAAACAAAGGTGGGTATAATTAAATTATTAGAAGATAGAAATTGTACTTTACATATTTATAATGAAAGTTTAGCAGATGAAATTGCTAAGAGAATTGTTGATAAATATGTAGATGCAATAGGGGAGCTTGTATATAATTTAGAAAAGTTATTGTAATAATATAGAGTAGAAATATTAAAAATACATGACCTATTTAAGTAAATGTAATGAGTATCCTTACTTAGAGGAATTCTTGTATTATTAAAGAAAAAAGTATATAATAATTAAGTTAAGTGAGACTCCAAATTTTATATTTGGTCAGTCGAACTTACTCAGCGACTGAAGGGAGTCGAGTTTACTTTAAAATAATAACACTACTATAAAGAAATAAATTTAAATTATATATAAATGATTTTTAGGAGGATACTACATTGGCTGATTACATAAATGAGATTAAAAAAAGAAGAACCTTTGCAATCATATCTCACCCTGATGCTGGTAAAACAACACTAACAGAAAAGTTCCTATTATACGGAGGAGCAATTAGACTTGCAGGTTCAGTAAAAGCAAGAAAAGCATCAACACATGCAGTTTCAGACTGGATGGAAATAGAAAAGCAAAGAGGTATTTCTGTTACTTCATCTGTTATGCAATTTAACTATGGAGGACATTGCATAAACATACTAGATACTCCAGGACACCAAGACTTCTCAGAAGATACATATAGAACACTTATGGCTGCAGACTCTGCTGTAATGGTAGTTGACGCTGCTAAAGGGGTGGAGGATCAAACAAGAAAGTTATTCCATGTTTGTTCATTAAGAGAAATGCCAATATTCACATTCATCAATAAGATGGATAGAGAAGCTCAAGATCCATTTGGATTATTAGAAGATATTGAAGCAGAACTTGGAATAAAAACATATCCAATGAATTGGCCAATAGGTTCTGGTAAAGAGTTTAAAGGTGTATATGATAGACAAAATCAAAGAATCATAGCATTTAATGGTGGTAACCATGGTTCTACAGAAGTTGAAGCTATTGAAGGGTCTGTAGATGATGAAAAGTTCAGAGAAATATTAGGGGAAGCACTTCATGAAAAATTAATGGAAGATATAGAGCTTCTTGATATTGCTGGTGACGAACTAGATATGGAAAAAGTAAGATTAGGAGAATTAACTCCAGTATTCTTTGGATCAGCTTTAACAAACTTTGGAGTTGAGCCATTCTTAGAGCACTTCTTAGAAATGACATCATCACCACTTGCTAGAAATTCAAATATAGGAGAAATAGATCCATTTGATGATAAATTCTCTGCATTTGTATTTAAGATTCAAGCAAATATGAATAAGGCTCATAGAGATAGAATTGCTTTCATGAGAATTTGTTCAGGTAAATTTACTAAAGGTGAAGAAGTATTCCACATGCAAGGTGGAAAGAAGCTTAAGCTAGCTCAACCTCAACAATTTATGGCTGAAAACAGAGAAATTGTTGAAGAAGCATATGCTGGAGATATCATAGGTGTATTTGATCCAGGTATATTCTCTATAGGGGATACTTTATGTGCACCTTCTAAAAAGTTTAAATTTGAGGGGATCCCAACATTTGCTCCTGAACATTTTGCAAGAGTTAGACCAGTTGACACTATGAAGAGAAAACAATTCGTTAAGGGTGTTACTCAAATAGCTCAAGAAGGGGCGATACAAGTATTTAAAGAAAACCATGTTGGTATGGAAGAAATAATTGTTGGTGTTGTAGGGGTACTTCAATTTGAAGTTCTTGAATACAGACTTAAGAATGAATACAATGTTGATATCAAGATGGATAGACTTGCATTTAGATATGTAAGATGGATTGAAAGTTATGACGGAAATGTTGATAGCTTAAACTTAACTTCAGATGCTAAGAGAGTTAAGGACTTTAAGGATAGAGACCTTATAATATTCCAAAATGACTGGGGTATAAATTGGGCACTTGACCATAACAAGGGATTAGTTCTTTCTGGTGTAGGTAAGAGTGACGAGTAATTTCAGATTATATAATATATTTTTACTATATGCTTTTTTATATTTTAATTATGAAAAAATTATAATGGTGATCAATCAGAATATATAGCTTCATTTACTGAAAATATTAAAAATTTATATAATCAATTAATCAGATGAAAATAGAATAGTTAAATATAAAATAAAACACAGAATTGAATTTTTTATTCCAATTCTGTGTTTTATTATTTATATAAAAAAGGAGGAAATTAATGAAGAGGGTAACTAATACAATTTTAGTTAATAGTATAATATGCTAAAATTAAAAAATGTGTTAAACATTTAATGAGAAATATAAAAGAATAGGAAATAGGGGATGAGTTTATGAGAGGAATATTTGAAGTTGAGTATAAAGAGATACTTAAAAAAGTAGAAGAATTAAAAAAGTAGTAAAATTAGAATAAGAAAGAATTATTTAAGTAATTAAGAGATTATATACTTAAATAATTCCTTTTTTATTTATAAATCTAAAAGGGTACGTATTTTAGATAATAAAGATAATAGTTCTCTTCTTTTCTTGGAATAGTT
>JAFNXG010000044.1 GCA_017383505.1 Clostridium sp. | reverse complement strand
GTTGAAGCTTTAGGACCAAATGCTGATAGCGTTGTTATATTAATGCATGATACATATGGAAAGGAAGAAACAGTTAAAGCTCTTCCAAGGATAATAGAATATTTACAAAGCAAAGGTTTTGAATTTAGAACAATTAAATAAAAAAATGCCCACGAAAGTGGGTATTTTTTTATTATCTTCCTTTAATTTTACCTTCAATTCCTCTTTCAGCTAAAATTTCATAGATAGTTTTAGATGTAGTATCAGCTAAAGTGTATCCAATTAACTTTAAAGTTTCTTCAAGTTTTTCCTCAGAAGTAGTTTCAATTTCTAAATAAGGAAATGGGCAAAAACTTTTATCATTAATATCAATTTCAATTAAAGAATCATTAATTTTATAACTTTCTCTATATTTAGAAATAGATTCTTGAAGTACAAGCCCTAAAGATTTAAATATTCTTCTAGCCATTTCTCCATCTTCAACAATAGTTTCATTTTCTTCCATGACTTTAAATGTACCTTGACTTAACATTTTTTTAGTAGTCATAAAGACAGTTTCCTTTCCAGTAAGCCTATCGATAGTAGTTCTAACTCTAGCATATCCTTTGGCAGCTAAAAGTCTACCATCTTGAAAATCATATATTTCATTAACTTGATCTTCAGATTTAATCTTAATTGCACCTAAAGATTCCATTTTATTTCTAATATCATCAACGTCGATATCCATTACTCTAGTTTCTAATTCTTTCATTGATAATGCTCCTTTCAATTTTAAAATAGCAATGTTTATATTATACAATAAATAATATAGAAATAAGAAATAAAAAGAAATTTAATATAAAGGTTTTTATAATTTTAGAAAAAAGTTACAGTAAAATATTGACAAAACACTTTAATAGTCATATAGTTAATTATATAAGTAATTAACTGATTAACTAACTAAGAGAGGGGAGGGTAAAAATATAATATGATTATAGAGTTTAATAATGATATTCCCATTTACATTCAAATAGCTCAGTCAATAGAGGATAATATTATAAAAGGAATATTCAAAGAGGATGAGATGATACCATCAACTACAGAAATATCAGTAAAGTATAAAATTAATCCTGCTACTGTAGGAAAGGGATTTAACATTTTAGTTGATGAAGGAATTATATATAAAAAAAGAGGTGTTGGGATGTTTGTTTCTAAAGGAAGTAAAGAGATATTAATGAATAAAAGAAAAGAAAGCTTTTTTAATAATTATATAGTTGCACTTTTAGATGAGGCAAAGAAACTAAATATATCAATAGAAGATATTATAAAAATGATTAGTAAAGAGGGGTAAGAATATGGCTATAATAGAGGTTAAAAAGGTCAATAAAATCTATAATAAAAAACAAGTTTTAAAAGATATAAATATAAAATTTGAAGAAAATAAAATTTATGGGCTGCTAGGAAGAAATGGAGCAGGAAAAACAACTTTATTAAATTTAATTACTGATAGAGCAATAGTAGATTCAGGTGAAATTACAATTGATGGCGAAAATGTATATGAAAATGATAATGCTTTAGAAAAGATATATTTTATGACTGAAAGAACTCTTTATCCAGAAGATTTTAAAGTAAAAGATGTATTTAAATGGACTAAAGAATTTTACAGTAATTTTGATAGCAAGTATGCCTTAGAATTATCAAAGAAATTTAGTTTAAATATTAATACTAAAATAAAGAATCTTTCAACGGGATATAATTCAATATGCAAAATAATAACTACACTTGCTTCAAATGCTGAAGTTTTAATATTTGATGAGCCAGTACTAGGACTTGATGCAAATCATAGAGAATTATTTTATAAAGAATTAATGGAAAACTATATTGAAAAACCTAAAACTATAATTTTATCTACTCATATTATTGAAGAGGTTTCAAATTTAATAGAAAAGGTAATTATTTTGAATAATAACAAGATTATTAGTAGTGATGAAGCCGAAGAATTATTAGATAAGTCATATACAGTTTCTGGATTAACTGAAAATATAGATAAGTTTATAAGTGCAAAAAATATAGTTAATATTGAAGAGATAACATCATTTAAATCTGCAACTATAATAGGCAGTTTGACTAATGAAGATAAAACGTTAGCAGAAGATTTAGGTTTAAAATTTTCAAAGGTTGAATTACAAAAGTTATTTATATATTTAACTGAAAAGGAGGAGATTTAATATGAAAAGTTTAAAGATTGCAAAGATGAATATTGAGGGGATTGTGAAAGCGAGCATAATATATTATTGTATATTTGTTTGTGTAATAATAGGACTAATAGCTGTATCAGGTGGTAGAAGTTCAATGTCTGGTGTAGAATTTTCAACTGTAATTTTCTTATTTGTTTGTGGATTAAATTCATTTAAATCAAATTTTTATTTTGCTAAGAGTAATGGTATATCAAGAAAAACATTTATTAAAGGATTATTAATATCAAGCATTCCAATATCCCTAGTTATGTCAATTATAGATGTTATAATTAATAGAATAAGTAATATTTTTATTAAGAACCCAACACTTTATGACATGGCTTATGGAAATTTAGTTGGAATCATAGGAGATATTCATAATGGATCTTGGACACAAAGTAATAGCTTAAGTACTATTTTTAATACAATTTTATTTCAATTTTCTTTATGTTTACTAGTTTATGTAATTGGAATAGTTATTAACATGATTTATTATAGATCTAATAAATATTTAAAAGTATTAGTATCAGTTATTCCAGTAGTATTCATAATATTTAATGCTAATTTTTCTATAACAAATCCTAGATTAATGATGAGAATAAATGAATTTCTTGATTATATTTTTGGATTTAATCCAGTAAATGTTTTTGCTTGTATAACTACATTTTTAGTATTAGTAGTAATATTATCTGGAGTTGCATTTTTGTTAATTAGAAAGGCTATAATTAAAGAAAGATAGAATTAAAATAAAAAAAATAGATGTTGTAAAAGTGCATATAGGAGGAATAAGTTATGAAGTTTATGATAATAAATGGTCCTAATATAAATATGATAGGTGTTAGAGAAAAAGGAATATATGGATCAAAGAGTTTTACTGAAATATGTGAATATATAAAAGAAGAAGGAGAAAAGAGAGGATACGAAGTCACTTTACTTCAAAGTAATTGTGAAGGAACTATGATAGATTTCTTACAAAGAGCATACTTTGAAAAGTTTGATGGTGTTGTTATAAATCCAGGTGCATATACTCACTACAGCATAGCTTTACATGATGCTATAAAAGGAAATACTGGAATTCCAACAGTTGAAGTTCATATTTCAAATGTGCATGCTAGAGAAGAGTTTAGAAAAGAGTCTAAGACGGCCCCAGCTTGTATAGGGCAAATATGTGGATTCGGTGAAAAAGGTTATGTTTTAGCTATGGAAGCTTTAGAAGACTATATAACTAAAAATAAGTAAGACTTTAGTAAAAAAAGGCTGTTGCAATAATATGCACAGCCTTTTTAATAAATATTTATTAAGAATAACTGTATAATATTATTTTAAATAATCTATCACTAATTAAAACAATATGAATTGGTTAAAATACAATTAGGTGGTGAGTAAGATGGAAAATAAAAAAAAGAGTTTTAATATAAAAAATTCTTTAATAGGCTTATTTACAGGGTTCATAAATGGATCTTTTGGTTCAGGTGGAGGCACTCTTTTAGTACCAATTTTAAATGATATTATTAAGTTAGAAGAGCATAAATCACATGCCACAGCACTAGCTATAATAGTATTTTTAACCGGGGCAAGTTCAGCAGTTTATATTTTTAAAGGTACTTATGATTTTCAGTTGACATGGAGAGTTGCAATAGGAAGTATAGTAGGTGGGATTATTGGAGCTAAATTATTATCTAAAGTTACAGGAAAATTTTTAAGAATAATTTTTGGAATAATAATGATAATAGCTGCATTTAGGATGGTGTTTTAATGATATATACAATAATAGGTTTTTTTGCAGGAATAATTGGTGGAATGGGAATGGGAGGAGGAACTATTCTTATACCTGCTTTAATTATGTTTGCAAAAATTGATCCTAAAATCGCTCAAAGTATTAATTTACTGTCATCTATACCAATGGCTATTTTTGCTCTTATAATCCATATTAAAAATAAAAATGTT
>JAFNXG010000043.1 GCA_017383505.1 Clostridium sp. | reverse complement strand
TGGAAGGCTGGAGTATTACCGATATACGATACCCGCGCATCGACTACATTGCTTAGTATATTATCTTTATATATGTTTGTCAACATATTTTTTAAAAAAACTTTAAAATTATTTTTTATATACTATATAATTACATAAATGTTATAATGTAAATATTTAAACAAACTTTATCTCTTACGAAGTATGAATATATAAACATGGAGGAAACATATTTATGAAAAAAATAATTATGGCAAATGGAAATATAGAAGCATCTGAAATAGCTCTTGGATGTATGAGAATTTCAAATATGGATGAAAAATCTGTAAGTACTCTAATAAATACTGCTTTAGATTGTGGAATTAATTTTTTTGATCATGCTGATATTTATGGGAAAGGAAAATCTGAAGAAGTATTTAGTAAATCTATTTCTTTAACTCCTTCTCTAAGAGAAAAGATTATCCTTCAATCAAAATGTTCAATTCGCCCTGGTATGTATGACTTTTCTAAGGATTACATTATAGATTCAGTAGATGGGATACTAAAAAGATTAAAAACTGATTACTTAGATATTTTATTACTACATAGACCTGATACATTAATGGAACCTGAAGAGGTAAACGAAGCTTTTAATAAATTATATACTGAAGGCAAAGTCAGAAATTTTGGAGTAAGTAATCATAATTCTATGCAAATTGAATTATTAAATAAATACTTAAACAATAAAGTTACTGTAAACCAACTTCAATTTAGTATTATGCATACTGGAATTATTGATTCTGGACTAAATGTTAATATGAAAAATAATGCATCAATAAATAGAGATGGTTCTATTTTAGAATATTGTCGCTTAAATGATATAAATATTCAAGCTTGGTCTCCTTATCAATATGGTTTTTTTGAAGGAACATTTATAGATAATCCTAAATTTCCAGAGCTTAACAAAAAACTTTCTGAAATAGCAGAAAAATATAATGTTAGTAAAACTGCAATAGCTACAGCATGGATACTTAGACATCCTGCCAAAATTCAAACTATTGTTGGTACAACTAACGAATCTCGTCTAAAGGATATTTGTACTGCTTCTAATGTATATTTAACTAGACAAGAATGGTATGAAATTTATTTAGCTGCTGGTAATATGTTGCCTTAAAATATAAATGAGAGTGAATTAAAATAAGTTTTTAATTCACTCTCATTTAATATTCATAACTCCTTATATTCAATATCATTCCTAATATTAACAATATCTTAGATTGAATAGTTTTACAAAGAATGATAAACTTTATTAGATACAAATAAATATTATTAATAGGAGGACAAATGAAAGTTAAAAATAACTCTCTTTTATTTATTATATTTCTAAGCATGTTTAGCTCGCTTTCTTTTAACATAGCACATCCAGTTACACCTATGTTTATAAATAAACTTGGTTTACCAACATTTATGTTTGGATTATTTTTTGCAACAATGTCTATTGGAAACTTTATAGGTTCACCACTATTTGGTACTTTATCTGATAAAAAAGGTAGACTTAAATTTCTAATATTAGGTGCAATAGGCTATGGTATAAGTCAGCTTGGGTTTGGATTTAATACAAATCCAATTTTAATACTTATATTCAGATTTACAGGTGGCTTCTTTGTAGTAAGCTATTTAACTACATCAATAGCATACTTGACAGATATTACAACAAAAGAAAATAGAACAAAATATATTACTTATTATGCTGCTGCTCGTACAATAGGTGGAGCTTTAGGATCACTTCTTGGGGGTATAGTAGGCAATAATAATTTTAAGTATGCGTTCTTTTTTCAGTTTATTTTATGTATTATTTTAGCAACTCTAGTTTACTTATTATTAGAAGAACCTAAAAGAGATAAGAAAAACTCTTCAAATATTCTTACTAATAAAAAAGTTAACTACTCAACTATTCTAAATAAAAACTTAATACTTATGTTTATAATAGTTATTGCATTCTTCTTTGCTGCAACAAGTTATAATTCAACAATAAATTATTACATAGAAGATGTATTAAATCTTCCTCCTACTTTTATAGGTGGATTTTTAGCCTTTGTTGGAATTGTAGGATTTATAGTAAATTTAATTTTCACACCATTATTAGCAAAGTACTTTAAAGAAATTAATGTATTTAAAACCATTACTATATGTCTTATAATTGCTTTATTACTTATGGTAATATCAAATAATACTGTTTTATTCTTACTTTGTGCTGTAATCTTTACTTCATTTTCAAGTATACATATGCCTTTGCAGCAAAGTATTGTAACAAAACTTGCAAAAGAAAACTATGGATCTCTTTTAGGTATTTTTAACTCATCAAAAGCCGTTGGACAAGTGGCAGGTTCTTTATCTGCTGGATTTATATTCGATTTAGGAAATAAATTACCGTTTCTATTATCAGCTATTATAGTTTTTATAGGTTTTTTAATATTGTTACCTTTAAAATCTAGCTTACTTAATAAAAACACTTAATTTAAGTTAATGGATAATTAATAATTAAAACTAAGATACTTTACCTAAGTTCATAGCTAATTATCAATTATCCATTATTATTTAATATATTATAGTAGTTTTATTTCTAACAAATCATATCTATTCTTATCATACTTATATGAAATAAT
>JAFNXG010000042.1 GCA_017383505.1 Clostridium sp. | reverse complement strand
ACCAGCTGTTCAAAAGATGATGATCGAAAAATGTAACGCTGCTGGAAAGCCAGTTGTAACTGCAACTCAAATGTTAGACTCAATGATGAGAAACCCAAGACCAACAAGAGCTGAAGTTTCTGACGTTGCTAACGCTATATTAGATGGTACAGATGCAATAATGTTATCTGGAGAATCAGCTAACGGAGATTGGCCAGTAGAATCAGTTCAAACAATGGCTAAAATAGCTGTTGAAGCTGAAAGTAAATTAAATTACGAAACAGCTGTTTCAAGAGCTAAATCTCATACTCCAGCTATATCAGGAGTTATTTCAAGAGCTGCTTGCAACGCTGCTAGCGAATTAAAAGCTGCTGCAATAGTTTCTTCAACTAAGAGTGGTGCAACTGCAAGAAGAATTTCTCAATGCAGACCAGAATGCCCAATCGTAGCTGTAACTCCATGTGAAAAAGTTGCTAAGAGCTTAGCATTCTGCTTCGGAGTTTATCCAGTAGTTGCTGAAGATCAAAATTCAACAGATGCTATGATGGCTAATGCTACTAAAATAGCGGTTGAAAACAATTTTGCTAATACTGGAGATACAGTTGTAATAGCTGCTGGATTAGATAAAGTTGGATCAACAAACCTTTTAAAAGTAAGCGTAGTTGAATAATTAAAAAATAAGAAGTGCATTTTGCACTTCTTATTTTTTTATCTTAATAAAGTAAATATATGTATTAATAAGAAAGTTAAAGCAAAAAATACTATATTATATGGTAATAAATATTATAAAAATGAATAAAAAAATTCTTATTATTTTAAAATATCGATAAAAATGAAATAAGTACTAGCAAAAAACTAGATTTTTATTAAAAGTTAACAAAAAGTTAACAATTAAAAATAGAAAAATAGGTTATAATTGATAATATCAGATTAAGTTCGAAAGAAATTAAGATGGTAACGGCAACTGATTCATTTAACTTGGCACCGAATGGTGTCATTTTTTTTATATAAATATAAATGCTATGTTTATAACAATAATAATATAGTATATAATATTAATACTCTAAAGATATTACAGTATGAAGGATTTTATAATAATAAATAAACTAACGATAGATAGGTGATAACTTTGATAGAAAAAAATAAAGATTACATATTAGATATAGTAGCTCAAGGGTATGAAGGAGAAGGAATTGCAAAATTTGAAGGTAATTTTCCTATATTTATTGAAGGTGCATTAAAGGGTGAAAAGGTTAATGCAAGAATAGTAAAAGTAAAGAAAAACTTTGCTTATGGTAAATTAATAGAAGTAATCGAACCATCAAATGAAAGATGCGAAGCCAAATGTAATTTACATAAAAGATGTGGTGGATGTAAACTACAACACTCTACATATAAAGAGCAATTAAACTTTAAGTTTGAAAGAGTTAAAGATTGTATAAGTAAAATAGGGAAACTTGATTCAAACATAGTAAAATTCCCATTAGGTATGGAAAGTCCTTGGAGATATAGAAATAAAGTTCAATTACCAATTGGTATGGTAAATGGAGAATTAAAAATAGGTTTCTTTGCTCCAAGAAGTCATGAAATAATAGATATGGAGAGTTGCCTAATACAAGACGAAATAGCAGATAAAGTAGTTGAATTAGCAAGAGGTTGGATAAAGAAAAATAATATAAAACCTTATAATATTGATGGAAACTATGATGAGTCAGGGATATTAAGACATATAATGATTAGACGTGGATTTACAACTAATGAAGTAATGGTTGTAGTAGTTACTAATGGAAATAAGTTACCTAATAAAGATGAATTTATAAAGCTAATAGTAGATAACATACCAGGAATAAAGAGTATAGTTCAAAATGTTAACTCTAAGCCTACTAATGTAATATTGGGTCAAGAATGTATAACTCTATGGGGTGAGCCTACTATAAGCGATTATATAGGAGATTTCAGATTTAATATATCACCATTGTCATTCTTCCAAGTAAATCCTATTCAAACAGAAGTATTATATGGTAAAGCGCTTGAATATGCACAATTAACAGGAGGAGAAACTGTATTTGATGCATATTGTGGTACAGGTACAATAACATTATTTTTATCGCAAAAAGCTAAAAAGGTTTATGGAGTAGAAATAATACCACAGGCTATTGAAAATGCTAATATAAATGCTAGGGAAAATAATGTTAATAATGTTGAATTCTTTGTTGGTGAATCAGAAGTTGTTATACCAGATTTAATAAATGCAGGTGTTAAAGCAGATGTAGTTGTAGTAGATCCACCAAGAAAGGGATGCGATGTTAAGTTGTTAAATGCTATAACTAATATTAATGCAGAAAGAATAGTATATGTAAGTTGTGATCCGAGTACATTAGCTAGAGATTTAGCTATATTAGAAGAGAATGGATATAAAACATTAGAAGTTCAACCAGTGGATATGTTCCCACATACAGCACATATTGAGAATTGTGCCTTACTAGTTAAAACTAAATAATAAAATTAAAATGCGATAACCTACTTTAGATTATCGCATTTATTTTTAATAATGCTTTTTATTATAAAGTATTTACAAAGCTATATTTATAGCAAAATTTAAAATAATGGTGATAAATAAATAGGGTTATATAATAAATAAAATAAAAATTTATAAAAATACACATAATAATAGTATTATGTGTATTTTTTATATGAATTACATTATAGGAGGAAAGTATGGCAGTTCAATTTGTTCAAGGGAGTCCACTTTTTACAAATATAAATAAAGTAAAAAAACAATATAATTACTTAACAGAAGATATAGACACAGAAGTTATTATAGTTGGTGGAGGGGTTACAGGAAGTATATTAGGTTATTATTTTTCAAAGGAAGGTATTGATTCAGTAATACTTGAAAAATCACGAATAGCTCATGGCAGCACCTCAATAACTACATCATTACTTCAATATGAGTTAGATAGTAATTTAATGTCACTAATGGAATCAGTACCTTCAGAACAGGTTATAAATTCGTATAAATTAGGAATAACGGCATTAAAAGAAATAGAAAATTTTATCAATGAGAATGGTAATGGATGTAATTATATAAAACGAGATACTCTTTTATATACAGCTAAGGATTTAGAGAAAAAAGAAATTTATGAAGAGTATAAGATAAGAAAAGAAAATGGATTTAATGTTAAGTTTATTAATGAAGAAGAAAATCCATTTAGCTTTGATTTAAAGGCAGGATTATATGCAATTGAAGGTGGAGCAGAATTAGATCCATTTAAGTATACTCATCAGCTTTTAGAAGTAGCTACTAATAATGGATTAAGAGTATATGAAAACACTCCAGTAATAGATGTAAAATATAATGAAGAGTATGTTGAAGCAATAACTTCTTATAATCATAAAGTTAAAGGAAAAATATTAGTATTAGCAACTGGATATAATACAGAGTTATTTACAGATAGAAACTTTGGGGTAAAAACATATACTTATAATATAGCAACAAAGCCATTAAAGGATATAAAAGGATGGCAGAATAACGTACTAATTAGAGATAATGAAAGTAGATATAATTATTTTAGAACGACTTCAGATAACAGAATAATAGCAGGTGGAGAAGATACACCTTTTACAGATAATTTTAATCCTAAAATAGCTATTGAAAAATATAATATTTTAGAACAAAGATTATAAAATATGTTTAATGAGATTAATAATATTAAAATTGAATATAAATATTGTGGTGCCTTTGCATCAACAAAAGATAATTTAGGATTTATAGGAAAAGATCCAAATAAGGATAAATTATGGTATGTATTAGGATATGGAGCAAATGGAATATTATTTGCTATTTTAGGAGGATTAATGTTACCTAAGCTTTATAAGGGGGAAGTAGATGAGTATCTAAAATATTTCAAGGTAGATAGATTTGATTAATTTTAATATACAAATTGAATAAAAATTATCAATATAGGAATAATTTAATATAAGAACCTGTATAGGTTTAAAGCCATTATTATTAGTTATATATTT
>JAFNXG010000041.1 GCA_017383505.1 Clostridium sp. | reverse complement strand
TATTTTCTTGAGTATAAAAATCCTAAGGAATTTAATCTAAGGATTTTATACCTGAATGTTATCATTCACAGGGTGATATTTGAAAAAGTATTATCTCCACGTTTTGGGAAGGAAAATAAGTAAATTTAATATAGAATTATATTAAGTCTATTACTTATACCAAAAATAGGGAGTAATAGACTTTTTTCTTTACATAATATAAATAATTTACATGAGGTGAGTGAATATGAAATCTTTTATTAGTTTAGAAGAAGCTGTAGATATATTAGATAAAAATATTAAGCAATTATCAATTGAAGAAGTTTCATTAATTGATGGAATAAAAAGAGTTTTAGCTGAAGATATTCATTCTAAAATAGATAATCCACCATTTGATAAATCAGCAATGGATGGATATGCAATTATTGCCGAAGATAGTAGTAATAATGAAAAAATTAAGGTTATAGATAAGATTTTTGCAGGACAAGTTTGTGATAGTGAAGTAACTAAAAAAACAGCCGTAAGAATAATGACAGGAGCACCTATTCCAAAGGGAGCTAATGCTGTAATTAAACAAGAGGATGTTACTGTATATGATAATGATTATATAGTTTTAAATAGAGAATTAAAAGCAAATGATAATATTTGTTTTAAAGGTGAAGATATAAAAAAAGGAACGCTACTAGTATCTAAAAATAAGAAACTTGATTTTGCAGATATAGGAATTATAGCTAGTACAGGTATCAATAAAATTAAAGTTTATAAAATGCCAGAAATTGCATTAGTGAGTACTGGTGATGAAGTTATAGATGTAGAAGATGAATTAATAGAAGGAAAAATATTTAATAGTAATAAATATACAATTATATCAAGAGTCATTGAACTTGGATATAAAATTAAATATATAAAACATATAAAAGACTCTGAAGATGATATTGGAGAATGTATAAATAATATTTCCAAAGATGTGGATTTAATAATTACAACTGGTGGTGTTTCAGTTGGAGAAAAGGATTTGTTAAATGAAGTAATAGATGAAATAGATGGAAGAAGACTTTTTTGGAAAGTAAAAATGAAACCAGGATCATCAGTTTTATGTAGTATAGTTAATAAAGCTATAGTAGTAAGTTTATCAGGAAATCCAACGGCTGCACTAACAGGTTTTGAACTTTTTGTAAAAACTATATTAGAAAAGTTATCAGGAAAAAATATTATAGAAATAAAAAGAGAAAAAGCCATTTTATGTGATGAATTTAATAAAAAAAGTCCACAAAGAAGATTTATTAGAGGAAGATTTACTTGTGAAGATGGAAAGCAAAAGGTTTATCTAACACAAGTTAAAAGTGGAAATGGTATATTAAGTTCCAATTTAAATTCAAATTGTATGATAGAGGTTAATGCAGGAACAGAAGGACTTAAATCAGGAGAGTTAGTAGATATAATAAAGTTTTAAGGAGTAGATACTAATGATAAATAAAACTTTAGCTATTCTTGCTGGTGGCAAAAGTAGTAGAATGAATTATAATAATAAGGCATTACTTAAATATAAAGAAAAGAGATTTATAGAACATATAATTGAAGCTGGAAAAGATTATTCTGAGATAATAATAATTTCAAATAATTTAGATGAATATAAAAGTTTTAACCTAAGAGTATTTGAAGATATATATAAGGGTAATGGTCCATTAAGTGGAATACATTCAGCACTTATGCATGCAAAAACTGATAAAGTTTTATGTATTGCATGTGATATGCCATTAATTACAAGTAAAACATTAAATACAATAGGAAATTATAAAGAAGAGTATGATGTGTTAGTTCCTAAAGTAAATCAAAGATTACAACCATTGTGTGGAGTATACTCTAAAAATATAATTCCTAAGCTTGAAGATGCAATAAAAGAGAATAATAATAAACTTCAATTAGTAATAAAATCTTTAAATTTTAAAGTAATAGAAGGAAATAATAACAATAGGTTTTTAGAACAAGATTTTTTAAACATAAATACGGAAACAGAATATAAAGAACTGGAGGAATTATAATGTATACAGTTGGAATAATTACAAGTAGTGATAAAGGATATGCTGGTGAAAGAGAAGACAAGAGTGGAGAAGTAGTAAGAGAATTAGTTGAAGCAGCAGGATTTACTGTAGTAAAGCAAGTTATACTACCAGATGATAAAGATATGTTAGCTAATGAGTTTAAATTTATGTGTGATGAACTTAAAGTTAATTTAATATTAAGCACTGGAGGGACAGGATTTTCAAAGAGAGATATAACACCAGAAGCTACAAAGTCTATAATAGAAAGAGAAGCACCAGGAATATGTGAGGCTATAAGATGGTATAGCTTACAAATAACAAAGAGAGCTATGCTTTCTAGAGCTGTAAGTGGAATAAGAAAAGATACATTAATAGTTAATTTACCAGGAAGTCCTAAGGCGTGTAAGGAAGCTTTAGATTTTGCATTAAATGATATAAAACATGGAGTAGATATATTATTAGGAACAGCAAAAGAATGTGCTAGAAAGTAGTAGGAGGAAAAGTGATGAAAGTAATAAAAGTTCAAGATGCAGTGGGAAGTATACTTTCTCATGATGTAACTCAAATAATTCCAGGAGAATTTAAAGGAAGATTATTTAAAAAAGGTCATATAATAAAAGAAGAAGATATAGAAAAGCTATTAGCTATAGGTAAAGAGCATGTTTATGTTTGGGAAGCAAAAGAAGGTCAGCTTCATGAAAATGATGCAGCCACAAGAATTGCTGATTTAGTAGTTGGAGAAGGGGTAGCTCTTTCTAAAGAAATTAAAGAAGGAAAAGTTGACTTCTTTGCAGATAGAGATGGAGTATTAAAAATAGATAAGGAAAAGTTATTTAAGTTAAATTCAGTTGGAGAAATTATAGTATCAACTTTACATAATAACACGCCTATAAAAAAAGGTGAAAAAATTGGAGCAACTAGAGTTATTCCATTAATTATAGATGAAGAAAGAATTATAACTGCTGAAAAATTAATAAAAGAAAAAATAATAACTGTTGCAGAGATAAAGCCTAAAAAGTGTCTTTTAATAACTACAGGAAATGAAGTTTACAAGGGTAGAATTAAAGATGCATTTTTACCTGTTATAAAACAAAAGTTAGGCTATTATGGTAGCGAAGTGATAAAACAAGTAATACTACCTGATGAAAAAGAAAGAATCATAGAGGAAATAAAAAAAGGTTTAGCTGAAAATGTAGATATGATTATATGCACAGGTGGAATGTCAGTAGATCCAGATGATGTGACACCAACTGCAATTAAAGAAAGTGGGGGAGAACTTGTAACTTATGGTTCGCCAATACTTCCAGGTGCAATGTTCTTACTTGCATATAATGGGAATACTCCGATATTAGGTGTTCCAAGTTGTGCTATGTATTCAAAAAGAACAGTTTTAGATTTAGTATTGCCAAGAGTTTTAAGTGATGAAAGATTATCCTTTGCTGATATAGCTGAATATGGGCATGGAGGTTTATGTTTAGATTGTAATGTCTGTACATTCCCACATTGCTCATTTGGAAAGTAGTAAAATAATATCATATAAGTACGAAAGGTTGTTTAGTATGGAGAATAAATTAACTCATTTTGATAAAAGTGGAAACGCTAGAATGGTAGATGTTTCAGAGAAAAATGAAACTGCTAGAGTAGCTATTGCTGTTTCAAGAATAAGAGTTAGTAAAGAAACATTAGAATTAATTGAGAATGGAAAAATTGGAAAGGGAGATGTATTAGGCGTAGCTAGAGTAGCAGGGATAATGGCTAGTAAGCAGACTTCTAATCTAATTCCAATGTGTCATCCTTTAATGATAACAAGTTGCAATATTGATTTTGATATAAATAAAGAAGAAAATTATATTGGTATAACTGCTACTGTAAAAATAGTAGATAAGACAGGTGTTGAAATGGAAGCATTAACAGCAGCTATGGTTAGTGCATTAACTATTTATGATATGTGTAAGGCTGTAGATAAGAGAATGGTTATAGAAGGAACACATTTGCTTAAAAAAACAGGAGGAAAAAGCGGGGAATTTAATTTTTAAATGACCTACTTTATTTAATATGAAAGATAAATTTGGAAGAGAAATAGACTACTTAAGAGTGTCAGTTACTGATAGTTGTAATTTAAGATGTATTTATTGTATGGAAGAAAAAAATAATATATTTTTAAAAAATGATGAAAAGCTAACTGATGACGAAATCTATAGAGTTATAAAGGAAAGTGCAAATTTAGGAATTAAGAAAATTAGAATAACTGGTGGAGAGCCGTTAGTTAGACCAGGAGTTGCTAATTTAATAAATAGAATAAATGATATTCCAGGTATTGAAGAAATTTATTTAACTACTAATGGAATTTTATTAGCTGATATGATAGAAAATTTAGCTGAAAGTGGATTAAAAGGAGTTAATATAAGTTTAGATTCATTAAAAGAAGATAGATTTAAACAGTTAACAAGAGTAGGAAAGTTAAATAAAGTATTGGAAGCAATTGATAAATCAGTATCATTAGGAGTTAAAGTTAAAATAAATACAGTTATAGTTAATGATATTAATATAGATGAAGTAATAGATTTTGTTAATCTTACAAAAGACAAACCTATTGATGTTAGATTTATTGAGCTTATGCCAATTGGAATAGCCACTAATTATAAGGGAACAACTAGTGAAGAATTATTAGAGATTATAAAAACTCAGTATAGTGATATTGAAAAAGTTAATAGAACTAAGAGCGGTGGTCCTGCAAGTTATATAAAAATTAAAGGTGCTAAAGGTAAAGTCGGTTTCATAAGTGCCATGAGTAATTGTTTTTGTGAAGAGTGTAACAGAATAAGACTAACTCCAGAAGGATTTTTAAAGCAATGCTTACATTTTGACTATGGAGTAGATTTAAAGTCTAAGCTTAGAGAAGGTATAAGTGATAAAGAACTTCAAAAAATAATTTATGAAAATATATATGATAAGCCAGAAAAGCATTTATTTTTAGAAAAAAGTGACCATAAAGAAATAAAGTTTATGAATCAAATCGGAGGATAAAATAATGGGAAAAGTTATAGCTATATGCACAAGTAAACATAAAGGGACATTAAAAAATGAGGTTGAAGAAGCAAATCTTATAGAAGAGTTCGGAATAGAAGGAGATGCCCATGCAGGAAAGTGGCATAGACAAGTAAGTCTTTTAGCCTTAGAAAAGATTGAAGACTTTAGAAATAAAGGTGGAAATGTTGATTTTGGAGCTTTCGGAGAAAATTTAGTTATAGAAGGTTTTGAATTAAATAAATTACCAGTTGGTCAAAGATTAACTATAGGTGAGAATATATTATTAGAGGTAACACAAATAGGAAAAGAGTGCCATGATAAATGTGCTATATACTATCAAGTTGGTGAATGTTATTTTGTAAAGTCGAGTTTGCAAATCAAAAGTGATAGCCCCATCCATATGCGATTCCTACACCTATGTAAGGTCCAGGATTAAAGGTTTTATCTAT
>JAFNXG010000040.1 GCA_017383505.1 Clostridium sp. | reverse complement strand
TAATTTGAGCTAGCGGAGGGAGGGATAATAGATGTCAGAAATCAAAGTTGGAGAAAACGAAACACTAGAAAGTGCATTAAGAAGATTTAAGAGAAAATGCGCAAGAGCTGGGGTTCTTTCAGAAGTTAGAAAGAGAGAACACTATGAAAAGCCAAGTGTAAAGAGAAAGAAAAAATCAGAAGCTGCAAGAAAGAGAAAGTTCAAGTAGTTTTTAAAAAAGGTATTTAAGTATGCCAACAATAAAGTAAAGACTACAAGAAGGCTGTAAAATATATTAAATCTAATAAAAATTAGAACAAATGTATTTAACAGTCCTAAGTCTGTGATATTGCTAGTAGAAAAAACCGATGGTGTTACGCTTGAGGACGATAAGGTTATAGAAATATTAGCAAAAGAAATCAAGTGGTATAGATAAATGGCACTTGAATTTGAAAAGGGAAATAGACAGGATTTAATTATTCAGAATAAATCTGATATATAATCTTGCTAGGTTACCTTCCTCAGCAATTAAGTGAAAAAGAAATTTTACAAATTGTAAAAGAACAGCTATAAAATTGGGTATAGATAACATTATAGACATGGGTAAACTTATGTCAGCAGTTAGACCAAAGGTTGTAGAGAAAGCAGACGAAAAACTTGTTAGTCAAATTGTTAAATAGTATTTAAATAGTAAATAATAAAAAGAACTCAATGTAAATTGAGTTCTTTTTTTATTTTTGTGATTTTCTTTAAAATAAAATCATAAAGTACATTGAGAGAGTATTATTAAAAGGAGAGAATTTATGGAAAGTAAAATTAATAGAGGAAAAGAAATTTTAGTTGAAAAACTAGATCTTCCTAAAGAGGCTTTACTAGATGTACCTAGGATTATTGTTATAGGAAGAAATGAAATTACTATAGAAAATCATAAGGGGATTATATTGTTTGAGAGATATAATATAAAAATAAACACAAGTATATCGCCTATAGAAATAAAGGGTAGAAATTTTGAAATATCATATATAGCAGCAGCTACTATAACTATTAAAGGTTATTTTGATTCAGTTGAATATGTGAGGTGAAGATAAATGGCTTTTGATAAAATTAAACAAGGAAAAATATTAGTAGAAATAAAAATAGTAAATACTGAAAAATTATTAAATCTTCTATGGATAAAAAGAATAAAGACATATATGGTAAAAAAAAGAGATGTAGCTACATTAATATTAAAAATAGATTACTTAAATTATTTAGAAGTAAAGCAATGTGTAGAAAATTTAGATGGTAGAATATATATTATAAAAAGTGAAGGATTTATATTCTTATTGGGCAATATGAGAAAGAAATTATCATTAGTTATAGGAGGAGTATTATTTTTAGCAATTATATACTACTTATCTACTTACATATGGGCGATAGAGGTAAATGTTCAAAAAAATATATCACCATTTGAAGTAAGGAAACAATTAAGTAGCATTGGGATTAAACCTGGAATTAGTAAAAGTTCTATTGATGTAAAGGAAATAGAAAAGCAGCTAGAAAATATTAGCTCCGAAATATTATGGTTAAGAGTAAGAATTGAAGGTTCTACTTTAAAGATAGTAGTGGAAGAAAAAATAAATCCACCTCAGCAACAAGAATATAAATATGGAAATTTAGTTGCAACTATGGATGGAGAGATAAAGCGTATTTATACATTTGCAGGAAGAGCAAAGGTTAAAAAAGGTCAAGTTGTTAATAAGGGAGATGTTGTAATAGAAGGAATAGATGGTAGTGAAGGTGAAGAGTATATATTGCCACCTAGGGGGATAGTTATAGCTAATACCTTTTATGAGAAAGCTATGAAGGTACAAGTTAAAGGTAGTACTTTAAATAGAAGTGGAGAGAGAGATAGCGACATATATATAAGTGTATTTGGTAAAAAAATTTATCTTAAAAAATGTACAAAAGACTTTGAATACTATGATAAAATAGAAACTAGTGGTAAAATATTTAATAAAGTGTTATACTACGAAAAATTAGAAAGTGAAATAAACTTATCAGAAGATGATGCAGTTGATATTGCAATTAATGATTTAGAAAAATCTCTATTAAATGAATTGGCTAGAGATGCTAAAATTATAAATAAGATAGTAGAAAGTGAAATGGAGGATAAAGATAATTTACTTGTTAATGTTGTATTTGTTGTAGAACAAAATATATCAAGTGAGGATACAATAGAGTATTAAAGATTAGGGTAAAATGAGAAGGTGAACAAAATGAAAGACAAAAATGATACAGAAAAAAACATACTCAAAGATAAATGGAAAAGAATATTTTTATTTGCTGTTGCAGCAATTTTAACATACTTTATAATAATGACGGTTGTAACGCCTAAAAGGTACAATTTTATAGAAGGTGATATTGCTAGTGTTGATATAAAGGCTCCTAGGGATATTATAGATGAAGAAGCTACTAATGCCAAAGAACAAGAAGTAGCTGCAAAGGTAGAAAAGAAATTTACACTTAAAAACGAAGTTAAAATTGAGGCAAGTCAAAATATAAAAAGCTTTTTTGATAAGCTAATAAATTTGAAAAGTAGTGAGATAGATGAAAAAGAGAAAATTAATGAACTAAAAAAAATAGAAGCATTTAAACTTTCTGATAATCAATATAAAACTTTATTAGAATTAACTGTTAATAAAGATACAGAATTACAATGGATAGCTTTAGCTGCAATTGATAAAGCTTATGAAAATCAAATAGAAGAAAATAGTATAGAAAAGATAGATGAAGCAAAGGATACTGTTGAAAAATATTTAAAAGGTCAAAGTTTAGAATCTAATATAGAAGAAATAATACAAGATATGTGTGATAGCCAAATACACCCAAACTATTTTTTTGATCAAGCGAAAACTGATGAGTCATTAAAAGAAGCATTAAAAAGTGTCTCTAAAGTAATGATAAAAAAGAATCAAATAATAGTAAAAGAAGGTGAACCTATTACACAAAGACAAATAAGTATACTTACAGAATTAGGTTTATTAGGAGATGGAGTAAGTAAAAACTATATATATACGTATATAATAACTGCTTTTTATGTTGTGTTTGTCTTCGTATTACAATATGTATATTTAAAAAAGGAAAAAAAGGATATATTTAATAATAATAAACTTATACTTCTTACTTTATTATTGAATTTATTTACACTAGCTACTACGAGAGTTTTTGAAATTGCATCTTTATTTTTGATACCTATTGCTTGTAGTCCTATACTAATGAGTGTATTTTTAGATTCTAAGGTTTCTATTATAATAAATTTATTAAACTTATTACTTGTTTCTGTTATAGTTGGATTTAATCCTCAAATAATATTAATAGGTATAATTTCAATAATTATAGTAGCGACTTTATTAAAGAAGGTTAATCAAAGAAATGATATCTTATATACAACTATGTATCTATCTATATCAGTAGCTGTTGTTGTTTTATCTAGTGGTATACTTTTATCAAATAATCTTAATAAGATTTTAATTGATATGACATTATCAGTATTGGGAGCATACAACAATTGCGATACAGAATATATAAACATTGTCCGCATGCCAAAGGACCAGATTCGTCGTCGCTATGCCGAGAATCCGGCACTTATGGAGTTTGGTGGAATGATGATTCCGGTACCGGATAATGTTGAGGAGTATCTTCGCCACCACTACCCTAACCTGCGCCCTGTACTAC
>JAFNXG010000039.1 GCA_017383505.1 Clostridium sp. | reverse complement strand
TTTCATAATTTGTCCTCCTAAAGTCAAATGATAATAATTTGCAATTATAATGAATATTATACTACTTTTCTTTAAAAAGTAAATTAAAAAAATTTTATTTATTTAGATATATTATTTCATTAATATACAATAAATATTAGAATGAATGTAAAAATATGTAATAACCACAGAAGATATGAATAAAATACAAAAAAAAAGAAAAAATATTCGTAAAAAGTATTGGAATTTAAAAAAAATCTGTTATTATATAAAGGTACTTTAAAGATAAACAAAGAAGGAGATAGTAAATGACGAAAATTTTAAATAATTTCTTTAAACTTAAAGAAAATAATACAGATGTAAGAACAGAGTTTATAGCTGGAGTAACAACTTTCATGACAATGGCATATATTTTAGTTGTTAATCCAAGTATATTATCAGCAGCAGGAATGGATGCTGGAGCTGTCTTTACAGCAACAGCTTTATCATCGATAATTGCAACATTAATAATGGGATTATATGCAAAACTTCCATTTGCTCAAGCTCCAGGTATGGGATTAAATGCATTTTTTGCATATACAGTAGTATTATCTATGGGATATTCTTATCAATTTGCTTTAACAGCAGTTTTATTAGAAGGATTAATATTCGTATTATTAACAGTATTTAATGTAAGAGAAGCCATAGTAGATTCAATACCGATGAATATTAAAAGAGCTATTTCAGTTGGGATAGGTTTATTCATAGCTTTACTTGGACTTGAAGCAGCAGGAGTTGTAGTTCATCCGGAAGGTGGAGGAACAATAGTTTCTCTTGGTAATATAACAAGTGGTACAGGCCTTTTAGCAATTATAGGAATAGTTATTACTGGAATATTAGTTGCTAAAAAAGTTAAAGGTGCATTATTCTTAGGAATGATAGCAACAGCTATCGTAGGTATACCTATGGGAGTAATAGAATTACCTCAAAAAATATTTAGTATGCCTCCATCAATTAGTTCAACATTTATGAGTTTTGAATGGAGTAACATTTTCTCATTGGATATGGTAATCGTACTATTTACGTTATTATTTATGGATATGTTTGATACTATAGGGACTTTAGTTGGAGTAGCTACAAAAGCTAATATGTTAGATAAAGATGGAAAAGTTCCTAATATTAAAAAGGCACTTTTAGCAGATGCAGTAGGTACAACTGTTGGAGCATGCCTTGGGACAAGTACAGTAAGTACTTTTGTAGAAAGTGCATCAGGAGTAGCTGAAGGTGGAAGAACTGGATTAACAGCAGTATCAACAGCATTTATGTTCTTCTTAGCATTATTCTTATCACCAATATTTGGAGTTGTTACTTCAGCGGTTACAGCTTCAGTTTTAGTTATAGTTGGTTTATTCATGATAGAATGTATAAAAGAAATTGATTTAGAGGATTATACAGAAGCAATTCCAGCATTTTTAACTATAATAATGATGCCATTTTCATATTCTATTTCAGATGGGATAGTATTTGGAGTTGTATCATACATATTCTTAAAGATATTTACTAAGAGATGGAAAGAAGTTAGTTTAGCAACTGTTGCAGTTGGAGTAGTATTCGTATTAAAGTTTATACTTATATAAAAAATAGACTATGCAAATTTTTGCATAGTCTATTTTTTATTATTTGAATAAAATATGCTCAAAATAGAAGATGTATTTTCAAAGTTTATCACCAATAATTAAAATTTACGTATTATTAGAATTAGGGTTTAGGATAAAGTTATTAAGAAATAACAATAGTTAATAAAGTAAAAAATATTTAAAAATATAATTGTAGTAAAAAGATTAATTTATTTTAAATAAGGAGAGAAATCTTATGCTTAAACTATTAAAACATTTAAAGCCTTATCTTAGTTCTATAATAGTTGCCATATTACTTTTATTTGTTCAAGCTATATGTGATTTATCACTTCCAGATTATATGTCTAATATAGTTAATGTAGGAATTCAACAAGGAGGAATAGAGAATTCTGTACCTAACATAATAAAAAAGTCAGACCTAGATAAGTTGTTTATTTTTATGAGTGATGAAAATAAGGATATAGTAAAAAATAATTATATGCTACTTAGTAAAGAGAGCTTAAATAGTAATGATTATAATGAGTATTTAGAGAAATATCCAGTGTTAAATAATGAAGATCTCTATAAGTTAAATACAAAAGATAGTAAAAATATTAATGAGTTAAATAATATATTTGCTAAACCCATGCTTATAGTTTCAATGATAGAATCAAAAGATTTTAAAGATATTATTGGAGATAGCAATCTTGCATTACAAATTCCTAAGTTACAGAGTAATAATGACTTAGTAGTTGAGGATGTTTTTGAACTATTAAAAGTTATGCCACAAGAACAAATTAATAAAATATTATCTAAAATAAATAAATCTTTAGAATCTATGCCGGATAGTATAATAACTCAATCAGCTACAGAGTATATAAGATTACAATATAAAAGTATAGGAATAGATACAGATAAATATCAAACTAATTATATAGTTTTAGCAGGAATTAAAATGGTAACTATAGCTTTGATTAGTATGATTGCCACAGTAATAGTTACTTTTATAGCAGCAAAAACTGGAGCAGGAATAGGTAGAGATTTAAGAAAAGAAGTATT
>JAFNXG010000038.1 GCA_017383505.1 Clostridium sp. | reverse complement strand
TGCTATTAATAATCCATATGAAATTATGTATGCCATTTGGTCATCCCCCTAATAAATCAATAACTTGTCTATATTCTATACAATAAAATTTAAAATCTCAATAAGAATAATATGGATTTATTTTATTGTTAATAATTTTAGAAATAATTTACTTTAATTTTTGCAAAAAAAACCTTTACACTTTTTTTTCATTATGATATTATAGCTTTACAATATAATATAGAAGCGTGTTACTGGTAATGCAGGCAAGGCTTAAATATGTATAAATTATTTATTATCTCAAATAATAATAGAGGATAATTATATAATTTATAGATATTTGAGCCTTTTTATTTTTTATCAAGGTTCATGATATTATCTTATAAATATAAATAAAATAATTAATTTAGGAGGAATAATAAAATGATGCAATTTTTACAAAGAATCGGTAAAGCAATAATGCTTCCAATTGCAGCACTTCCAATCGCAGGTATCTTACTTGGAGTTGGTGGAGCATTCTTAGGAATATCTACTTTACAAGATGCTCCTGCAGTATATGAAGGTTTAATTGCCTTTGTTAATATACCTGTAGTTACTGCTATATTAACAGTTATGAAAAATATAGGGGACATAATCTTCGGTAACTTACCAATATTATTTGCTGTTGGTGTTGCTGTTGGTTTAGCTAAGAAAGATAAAGGTACTGCTGCTTTAGCTGCTGTATTTGGTTTCTTCGTTATGAACCAAGTTATATCTACACTTTTAACTTTAGGTGTTACTAGATTAGGTGTTGTTACTCCTGATTCAGTTGGTGACTATAGTAGTTACGTTACTACTAACGTTGGTATATTCACTTTAAATATGTCAGTATTTGGTGGTATTATCACTGGTTTAGTAGCTTCACTTTTACACAATAGATTCCATACAATTCAATTACCAGCTATTATAGGATTCTTCTCTGGTTCAAGATTTGTTCCTATAGTTACTGCTGTTGCTATGGCATTTGTTGGTGCTATATTAGCATTCGTATGGCCATTTGTTCAAGATGGTATTGGTATGTTATCTACATTAGTTAAAGATGCTGGTGCAATCGGAACATTCTTATATGGATTAATTGAAAGAGCTTTAATACCATTTGGATTACATCACGTATTCTACACTCCATTCTGGTATGGTTCATTCGTTGAAGCTAACGTTTTAGTTAATGGATCTGTTCAAACTATTGCTGGAGCAAATACTGCTTACTTCGTACAATTATCAAATATGTCAAGCTTAGTTGGTGCTTCTGCTTCTACAATGTCAGATATAATTAGTGGAACAACTAGATTCATGGCTGGTAAATTCCCATTCATGATGTTTGGTCTTCCTGGTGCTGCATTTGCTATGTACAAAGCTGCTAAGCCAAGCAAAAAGAAAGTTGTTGGTTCATTATTAGCTACAGCTGCATTAACATCATTCTTAACTGGTATAACTGAACCAATAGAATTTACATTCTTATTCGTTGCTCCAGCTTTATATGCTGTACACTGTGTATTTGCTGGTTTATCATTCATGTTAATGGATTTATTAAATGTATTTATAGGTATGACATTCTCTGGTGGTGTAATCGACTATGCATTATTCGGTTTACTTCCTGCAGGTGCTGGTGTTCCAACTAACTGGTACTGGGTACTTGTTGTTGGTGCTGTATACGCTGTACTTTACTACTTCGTATTCTACTTCTTAATCACTAAGTTAAACTTAAAAACTCCAGGTAGAGAAGAAGATAACGAAGAAACTAAATTATTCACAAAAGCTGATTATCAAAAAGCAAAAGGTAATGATGCTACTCCTACAAAGTCTTCTGCTAAAGGTGAAATAGCTGAAACAGCTCCTCTAGTATTAGCTGCTTTAGGTGGAGAATCAAACATAGTGTCTGTTGATGCTTGTATTACAAGATTAAGAGTTGAAGTTAAAGATAAAGCAAACGTTGATAAAGATCAATTAAAGAAGCTTGGAGCTGCTGGTGTTGTTGAAGTTGGTAATGGCGTTCAAGCAATATTCGGTGCAAAAGCAGATGCTTACAAGAATGCTATCAACGAAATTCTTGGTGAATAATTCTTTTAATTTATTTAATGTATTTAATGTATTTAAAATATTATAGTAAATAGAAAAGTGGCTTCGGCCACTTTTTTATTTAAGTTTTATAAATTATTTATACATATACTCTCTTGTCATAGGCAGGTTGTTATTAATTCCTTTAACAAATAATATTTGATGTAAATCTATTATTCCATTATTAAATGATGCTGCACAAGAATATAAATACATTCTCCACATTCTTATAAATTTTTCATCAAAACTCTTTCTAACCTCATCTATATTATCATCAAATCTTTTTGCCCATTGTAATAATGTATTTCTATAATGTAATCTTAAACTTTCCACATCTAAAGTATGATACTTGTAATCTGCAGATATTTCTATTATCTCTCTAAAACTTGGTATAACTCCACCTGGAAATATGTATTTTTTGATCCATGCATCTCCTTCTGATTCCTTAAGTCCACTTATGTAATGTAATAAAAATAACCCACCTTCTTTTAAAACTGAATTTACATTTTCAAAAAATAAATCATAATTAGGTCTGCCTACATGTTCTAACATACCAACACTTACAATTCTGTCAAACAATAAATTACTTTTTCTAAGTTCTCTATAATCCATTAACTTTACATCTAATAAATCTTCTAAGTGTTCTTCTTTTATTCTTTCTTTAAACTTTTTATACTGCTCCTCACTTAATGTTATTCCTAATCCTTTTACTCTATACTGTTTAGCTGCCTCTATTAGTAATCCACCCCATCCACATCCAATATCAAGTAAACTTAATCCTTCACTTAAATTAAGCTTTTTTAATATATGGTTAATTTTATTCATTTGTGCATCATGTAGTGATTCATTACTATTTTTAAAATAAGCACAAGAATAGCTTAATGTATCATCTAACCATATCTTATAAAAATCATTTCCTATATCATAATGAGATGTTACTTCTTCTTTTTGTTTTTTCATTGAAGTTGATCCACCAAATATTTTTGTTAAACTACTAAAGTTTGTTGAGAACTTATCTATACATCTTAGTAGTTCATTAAATGCAGTAAACATATCACCTTCTATTTCTATATCACCATTCATATATGCTTCACCAAATGCTAATGAAGTGCTAGTTAATAAATCTTTTTTCTTTAATGGTTTATTAAGTATTATCTTGAACTTAGGTAAGTCTGAGCCTATTTCTATTTCTTCACCATCCCAAAACCTTAGTTTAAATGAAATTTCATTAAAATTTTTTAAAAAGCTTTTAAAAAAGTTCTTTTCTACGTCCATATAATAACTTCCTCTCACATTTATGTAAAATTAATAGCCGCTATTATTAGAATATACTTATGGCGCTATATGAGAGAATTTAATAAATATATAACTACTAATAACGGCTTAAACCTATATAGGTTCTTATATTAAATTATTGCTATATTGATAATTTTTATTCAATTAGTATATTAAATTAATCAAATCTATCTACCTTGAAATATTTTAGATACCCATCTACTTCTCCCTTATAAAGCTTAGGTAACATTAATCCTCCTAAAATAGCAAATAATATTCCATTTGCTCCATATCCTAATGCATACCATAACTTATCCTTATTTGGATCTTTTCCTATAAATCCTAAATTATCTTTTGTTGATACAAAGGCACCACAATATTTATATTCAATTTTAATATCATTAATCTCATTAAACATATTTTTTAATCTTTGTTCTAAAATATTATATTTTTTAATAGCTATTTTAGGATTAAAATTATCTGTAAAAGGTGTATCTTCTCCACCTGCTATTATTCTGTTATCTGAAGTCGTTCTAAAATAATTATATCTACTTTCATTATC
>JAFNXG010000037.1 GCA_017383505.1 Clostridium sp. | reverse complement strand
TAAGAGTGCTAATATCCTTATATTTATAATATAATTTAAATATAAATCTTTCAACAATTACTTTCTATATTATTACCCTATAAAGGGCAAATATTACTAATTATTATAATTTACTTTAAATTTACTTTGATTTCCATTACTTTTCTAATTGATTTAACTTTAGATTTATAATAATAAATTCAACATAATAACTGTATATTTTTAACTATTTTATCTTTCTAAATTAACATCATCAAACTTACTAATAGCTTCATTTTTTAGTACAGCCTTAATAGTTGTTGTGTTATTTATTTTAGTAAATGAAGCTTTTGCTCTAATTGCTGGAACTATTGTACCTGCTCCATTAATACATCCACCATCACACATCATTCCCTCTATAAAATTACCTGGTAGCTTTCCTAACTTAGCAAGCATCATAGTCTTTTTACAATCTACTCCTGATACCTGTACAGGTTTAAATTCAACATTCACTCCAGAATCTTCAATATAATTTTTTATAGCTGCTGTTAATCCACCTGCCATACCAAATCCCCTACCAAATATAGATGCATCATTAACATTTTCCTCATCACATTCAAATGGATTTACATCAAATGCTTCAAATAAGGCAAGCAGCTCTTCAAATGTTAAAACATAATCAACAGCATCAGCTATTCCTAATCTAACAGCTTCTCCTTTTTTAGCAGTACATGGACCTATAAATACCACCTTTGCTTCTGGATCATTTTTCTTTATAAATCTTGCTGTTGCAATCATTGGTGATACAGTTCCTGAAATTTTATCTTTTTCACTACTATTAATTTTTTCTATAAAACTCAAAAAACCTGGACAACATGAATTTGTCATATATTTTTCTTGTCTTTCCATTCTTTCAACAAACTCATTAGCCTCATGAATCGTAACTGCATCGGCTCCTAATGCCGCTTCTATCATATCTTCAAATCCTAATGCTTTAATAGCATTTCTTAATTTTCCATAATTCATAGTTGGTCCAAATTGACCTGTTATTGCAGGTGCAACTACTGCATACATTTTTCTATTTCTTCCTAACCTTTTTGCTACTGGAACTATTAAACTCTTATCTGATATAGCTCCAAATGGACATGATCTCATACACGAACCACAATTTACACAAATATCTTCTTTAATCATAGCGCGTCTATCATCCGGTTTTATATCTAATGCTCCAGTTGGGCATGCTCTCTTACAAGGTCTCATTACCTCTGATATAGCATCATAAGGACATGCTTTCTTACAAGCTCCACACTCTTTACATAACTCTTGATTTATATAAGCTCTTCCATTAACTATATTTATAGCTCCAAATTTACACGCTTCTTGACACCTATGAGCAATACAATTTCTACAAGAATCTGTAACATTGAATTTATTTATAGGACACCTATCACAAGCTGCCTCTATAACGTAAATTATTTGTTCATTTGGTCTAATATCTATTAATGATTCATCTGCATTATCACCATTTGCTAAATATCCAGCTGCAAGCTTTGCTCTTTCTAAAACTATAGCCCTCTCTTTATAAACACAACATCTATATTTTGCTATATCACCCTTTATAACTTCGTACGGAACCCTTTCAATACTTTCTAAGGTAATATTATCACTTTTAGCAAGTCTTGCTACTTCAGTTAATACTTCGTGCTTTAGCTTCTTAAGCTGAGTTTCAAATTTAAACATACTGCACCCCCTTATTATATACCATTTTTAATTATACATTATTTTCCAGTTTATTTCCTTATTTTTAGTAAATTTTTAAATAAATATATTTGATTTCTATAAAATACTGTATAATTGTAACTATATGGGAATGAAATCGGTAAGGGGGTACAGATTATATGAATAAAAAATTACCATTATTAATTTTTAGAGCAGTTGCTTTAGGTCTAGGGCTAGGTGTTGTAACTCTAACAGGAATGAATAAAATAGACTCAAATGATGCCATGAAATTATTAGGATTAGGACTGACTTGTTTAGCAGCATGTTCATTTGGAGAAGAGGCCCTAAAATCTCAAAAAGAAAATTAAATTAATATATAACATAAAAAAGGGATATCTATTATCTATCCCTTTTTTATATTAATATTCTTTATCATTATTTTTTATAATAAAATCAACTAAAGCATTTTTTGTATTCTCTATTAAATCAAAATCAACAATACTCATATTATCCTCTTTTGTATGAACAATTCCTACTATTCCATCTTGACCAACTACTAAAGAAGCATCATTATTTATTCTAAACGACATATGATCACTACTACCTACAATTCTTCCTTCTTTATTTCTAGCATATGGTACCATCTCATAATATATATTATTTTCTTCTAATATCTCAATAAAATCATCATATAATGGTTGAGATTTACTATCGCTGTTTTTAACAGCCAATCCACCTTCTCCCTTTATTCCTATACAATCAATATTTATATTATACCAGCTATCATATTTATCCTTAAAATCATCTACAAACTTCGAACTACCTATTAAACCTAATTCTTCTGCATTAAAAGCTGCAAATATTATATCGTACTTTGGTTTTTTAAACTTATATTTACTAGCTAAATCTTTAGCTGACTCAAGTAACACTGATACTCCAGAAGCATTATCAATAGCTCCTTCGATTTTAGTTATTTTCATTTGTGAACTATCATTAATATTAGCTGTTTCTTGTATTCTTTCTCTTACAGTAACATGATCTAAATGAGCTGATATTACAACAGCCTTAGAACTATCTTTACCTTTTATTACACCAATAATATTATTTACTTCATTATTATTTTTTTCATTTGGGTTAAATATTCTCCTCATCTCATTAGTTAAATTAACTTCATGGTAAAAAGTATCATTATTAAATGGTTCTAATCCTACATATTCAAAATAATCCTTTATAAATTCCTGTGTCCTAGTATTTTCATCAGTTCCTACAACCCTAGATAAATAATTATCTGATGTAAGTTCTTCCATTATACCTCTTATACCCAACTCCGTATAATTTTTTTCTACTTCAAACGTTAGATTGTTACTTATTGTAGATTTATTTATTGAGTTACTACATCCAGTTAAAATAAAAAGAGAAATTAAAATACTTACTAATGATGATGTTAATCTATTTTTAATGTTCATAACAACTCTCTCCCATAATATATAAATTTTTAGTCATTTCATTTTATGTTTCCCTTTTTAAAATTAATATATTCTTATATAGTAACATCATTTAATTAATATCTTTTAAGCTAAATTACAATAAAAAATAATGAAGTTTATTAAATATTAATAAACTTCATTATTTTAAACACTATTCAACTTTAATATTATTTTCTCTTGCATAATAGAATAAATATTGTTGAGCAAGACCTGCTAATTCTCCAAATTTTTCTCTACCAAATATTCTTATTTTAGGTAAAGATACATCTGGTGCTAAATAAAAATGAATCATTGCTCTTTTTATCCAAACATCAACTGGAAATGCTGAGTGTTTACCCATTGAAAATAACATTATACAATCAGCAACCTTTGCTCCTACGCCCATAAAGTTTTGAAGTGCCTTATGGCATTCATCAACAGGTAATGATTTTATGTACTCTAAATCATATTGTTTTAACTCATCTGTTAAATTATCACTTTCTTCAGCTTCAATAGCTAAATTTACTTTTTGAATTGTATCAATTATATATTTACTTCTAAATGAGGCACCTGTTTCTTTTATCTCTTCTAAAGAAGCTTCTTTTAATTGTTTAGGAGTTGGAAATGCATAATATAAATTATTCTTATATTCAATTGTATCTCCCCATTTTTCAGAAATTTTCTTTATAGTTTTCATTATTGAAGGAATACTATTTCTTGCTGATATTATAAAGCTTATTAACATTTCAAAAGGATCTTGATTTAATATTCTTATTCCATAACCAAACTCAACACTTTTTCTTAAAAGCTCATCTTTAGATAGCTCTTCTTTAACCTTTCCATAATCAGTATCTAAATCAAAGTAAGATTTCCATATTTCATTAAAATCATTTAAATTAGTATTAAGTATAGTTATTGTATTTCCATCTTGAACTACTTCTATAACTCTTCTATATGCTATAATTATATAATTCGTATCAGTTATTCTTTCCCATCTAAAGCATTGTCCACACTCCAATACTTGCTTTATATTAAAATCTTTAACACCCTCTAAAATTATACAATTATCTTTTTCAATTAAATTTGTATAGTTCATTTTTTCACCTCATCTATTATAAAATTTTAAACTCAAAATTTATATTTATATTTTTTCAAAGTTTATATTTAATATTCTTATAGAAAAAACTTATTAATTAATAATCTATATTACTTATGCTATAGTAAATAGATTTACTTTTCAACATATTTTACTAATATTAGTATTATAAACTACCCCGTTAATTAAAATATCTTAAAATAAAAAGATGTGCTATATACAATAATTAATTTTAATATTGTATTATAGAACATCTATTATTAATTTTAACGATTTATATTATATATTTCTTTATTTTTATCTATTATTTCTTCTAACACTTCTGTTGCTACTTGCATCATTAAAATGCATCTTTTACCATCCTGCTTATAATACTTTTCCTTTAATGTAATACAATCTAATGCTTCCATTCTTCTATTAAATTCATTAACAAGTATATTAGTCATTTCTCTTACATGAGGACTTTGATGCCCTCTTTCAGTTGTAAACATAATTCCTAATACTGCTATAGCTCCAGTTACTGCTCCACATACACTTCCAACTGTCATTCCTCCACCAAATGAAGCCATTGTCATTAATGTTTGTTTAGATATATTTAATTCATACTTTTCATTTGCTGCAACAAGCATACATTCTGCACAATTTAAATCATATTTTTTATCATAATATTTATTAACTAAATCTATTAACATAAAATTTTCTCCTATCGTATAAATAAACTACATATCTATTCTACATAGTTACATATTCATTTATAACATTAAATACTCTCTTAAGAAGTTCATCCATATTCTTACCTCTTAAGAATTTCATTTCTATCTCTATTCCACCTGTTAAAAATAGCTTAATTTCTGAGTCTAGATCAAAATGTCCTGCTGTTTCTATTGCATAAGTTACTATTTTACTGTATGGAATTGCATAGTACTCTGTTTTCTTACCTGTAATTCCTTGCTTATCACATATTAATATCTTCTTATCTGTAAACATAGCTGCATCTCTAACAGTTTTTACTGCAAATAAAGGTTGTTCATTTCTTCCTAAAAAGCTCATTAATGAATTTGGTATTTCTATTTCTCCATAAAAGTTAAATACCATTTTATTACTATTTAATTCTGCCATTTTGTAGTCACTCCCTAAATAATATTTTAAAAATTTATTACATTATATCATAAAACCACATTTTAATATTTATAATTTACCTAAAAGTAAAAGGTAACCACTCGTCAGTGGTTACCTTTATATATTAAATATACTTAATTTATAAAAACTTATTCTTTTTTAAATATAAAAAATTTAATTTCATTATTATATCTCTAAATTATATATTAATTCTTTATTAATCTAAGCCTTATAGTTATAGAATCCTCTACCTGTTTTTCTTCCTAACCATCCAGCTCTAACATATTTTCTTAAAGTACTACTAGCTCTATATTTATTATCACCTGTTTCATTATATAAAACATCCATAATAGCTAAACAAACATCTAATCCTATCAAGTCTCCTAATGCTAAAGGTCCCATAGGATGATTTGCACCAAATTTCATAGCTGTATCTATATCTTCAACAGATGCGATTCCTTCTTGAAGTATAAATGAAGCCTCATTAATCATAGGAATAAGAATCCTATTAACTACAAATCCTGGAGCTTCAGCAACTTCTACTGGTTCTTTTCCAATAGCTAAAGATAATCCTTTAACAAAATCAAAAGTCTCTTGTGATGTTGCCATTCCTCTTATTATTTCAACTAGTTTCATAACTGGAGCTGGATTAAAGAAATGCATTCCTATAACTTTTTCTGGTCTATTAGTTGCTGATGCAACTTCAGTTATTGATAAAGAAGATGTATTTGAAGCTAAGATAGTTTCTGGCTTACATATTTTATCTAACTCAGCAAATATTTCTTTCTTAATTTTCATATTTTCAATTGCAGCTTCAACAACTAAATCACAATCTTCTGCTAAATTCATATCAGTAGTTCCTGAAATTCTTGATAATATATCTTCTTTAGTAGCTTCATCCATTTTACCTTTAGCAACTAATTTAGATAAATTTTTATTAATTCCAGCTAATCCTCTTTCAACGAATTCGTCCTTAATATCTCTAACAATTACTTCATATCCCTTTTGAGCAAATGCTTGAACTATTCCAGCACCCATTGTTCCAGCGCCTAAAACAAAAATCTTTTCCATAATAAAACTCCCCTTTTATTAGTTATTTTCTAAAGGATTTATAGTATATTAGATTAATCCTTCAGAACCTTATATATTAACAAGTAACTAATTCTTCAGCTACTTCTTTCATTTCTTTAAGTCTATTAACCATTTCAGGAATTACCTTTGTTATATCTCCAACTATTGCATAATCAGCCACCTTCATAATTGGAGCTGTTTCATCCTTATTAATAGCTATAATCATATCTGATTCTTGCATACCTGCAACGTGTTGAATTGCTCCTGAAATACCACAAGCAATATAAATTGTTGGTCTTACAGTTTTACCAGTTTGTCCAACTTGATAATCCCTTTCTATCCATCCTTTATCAACAGCACCTCTTGATGCTCCAACAACTCCATCTAAAGCAGTAGCTAACTCTTCTAAAAGGCTGAAGTTTTCTTTACTTCCAACACCTCTACCACCAGCTACTATGACTTTAGCTTCTCCAATATCAACTATATCTTTATTAGCCTTAACAACCTCTAAAACTGTAGTTCTAATATCTGATGCTTCTAAATTAACTGATACATTTTCTACAGTATAATTTTCTCTCTTTTCTGTAAGTCTAGAAAATACGCCTGGTCTTACTGTAGCCATTTGTGGTCTGTGATTTGGACAAGCTATTGTTGCCATTAAGTTACCACCAAATGCAGGTCTTGTAGCAAGTAAATCACCATTAGTAACATCTACTTCTAAAGAAGTACAATCAGCTGTTAATCCTGTTGAAAGTCTAGCTGCAACTCTTGGCCCTAAATCTCTACCTATAAATGTAGCCCCTATAAATAGTATTCCTGGCTTTCTCTCATTTGCTAAATCACATATAACCTTTGTATATCCATCAGTAGTATATGTTTCTAATTCTTGATGCTCAGCTACTAATATTTCATCAGCACCATACTCACCTAAAGTATCAGCTAAAGCCCCTACATTATTTCCTAATAATACTGCTGTAAGGTTAACACCTAACTCATCAGCTAATCTTCTACCTTCTCCTAATATCTCTAAAGAAACCTTTTGTAATTCACCATTTCTTTGTTCAGCAAATACCCAAACTCCATTATATTCTGATATATTCATTCTAATACCCTCCTATTATCCTAGATGTAGTGCTTTTCTTTTAATTTTGCTAATACATATGCTACTGCTTCTGGAGCTGATTCTTTAACTATTTCCCCGGCACCTTTAGCTTCCTTAGTCATAGATTTCTTAACCTTTGTTGGAGAACCTTTTAATCCTAACTCTTCAGTAGGTATATCTAAATCTGCTGCCGTCATAACTTTTACTTCTTTATCTACAGTGTCAAATATATGTTTAACATTCATATATCTTGGCTTATTTAATTCTTCAATGGCAGTTAATAATACTGGCGTTTGAACCTTTATTAATTCATATCCATCTTCTAATGCTCTATTTACTACTAATCCATTTTCAGCAACTTCTACCCCTTGTACATAAGTTACTTGTGGTACATTTAAATGTTCTGCTATTTCTGGTCCAACTTGTGCTGTATCCCCATCAATAGCTTGTCTTCCGCCAAATATTATGTCATAGTCTAAAGTTTTAATAGCTGCTGCTAAAGTCTTAGATGTTGCAAGTGTATCTGCTCCACCAAAGGCTCTATCAGTTAAAAGTATAGCTTCATCAGCTCCCATACATAATGCTTCTCTTAAAGCATTTTTCGCTTGAGGAGGTCCCATACTAATTACAGTTACATGTGCTCCATGATTATCTTTTAATTGTAAT
>JAFNXG010000036.1 GCA_017383505.1 Clostridium sp. | reverse complement strand
CAACTTTCTCTAGATGCAGTAGGACGTGCTATTTCTGAAAAAGATCAGGCTGAATATGTTGTAGACTTAGTTAAAGAAATTAAGCCCGATATTGTTGTATTAACAGGCCATGATAGTGTATTAAAAGAAAGTAGTGATTACTTAGACTTAAATAACTATAGAAATTCAAAACATTATATCGATGCTGTTAAAGCTCTTAGAAACTATAATTCAAGTTATGATGAATTGGTTATATTTGCAGGAGCCTGCCAATCATGCTATGAGTGTATATTAGATGCCGGTGCTAATTTTGCTAGCTCTCCAAGTAGAGTTCTGATCCATTGCTTAGACCCAGTATTTGTATGTGAAAAGATTGCTTATACTAATATAGACTCTGTGGTCTCATTAACTAATATAGTAGAGAATACTATAACTGGAATAAAAGGAATAGGTGGCTTACAAACACGAGGTAAGTATAGAGAAGGATATCCTAAATCATCATATATTTAATCGTATAAGTAAATATATGCTTTTAATTCTTATATATTTATAAACATTATAAAAACCGGCTTTTAAAACCGGTTTTATAATGTGTTATATTCACTCTTAAACTCATCTAAGAACTTAAGATATTCTTCTTTTTCATTTATTATACTCTCTAATTTACTATCAAAAGTATTTTGTCCCCAATTAACTTCATTATAATAATATCTATTAGCTAATCTCCAATACCTTTGAGGAAATTGTAAATAAGCATATAATACATTATATTCACATTCTTTTAATTGAGAAACTTCATTATATGCATCTATTATAGCCTTTGCAAATACTATATCCCATTTATTTCTCTTTAATACTTTTATCATAAAATTAGAAATATCAAACGTTCTTATTTCTCTTTTACAATAGTCAAAATCTATTACACTTACAGAATTATCATTTCTAAGTATAATGTTATGATACGTATAATCATGATGGCAAAATCCCTTTTCACTTTCAGCTATTTCACAAAGCTTATCATATTCTGATGATCTTAAAGTATTTAGGGCTTTTTTTCCCATTTCCTTATAAAACTCCATTGATTTTAGATATAATAGATCAAATTCACTTTTTCTATTCTTTTTTCTAATCATATCTCTCATTTTATCTAAGGATTTTATTCTCTTTTCCATAAGACTTGGCCATCTTCCTAAATCACTTTTTAATTTAGAGTTTTCAGGTGGATCGTATCCCTTAGAAGCTTCATGTAGTTTTGCTAATGTAGCTGCTGCTATTTTTACTTCATCTATGTTATGAAAATCGCACTCTCTTCCCTCTAACCATTCAGATAAAGTATATAAGTCTTCATTTACTAATGCATATGGTTCGCCATCTATGTTTAAAAAATACCTATCTACTCCACTAAAGCCGTTATTTATCAAATGCTCTTTAGCACCATAAACAAATAAAAGTTTTTGCGGTCCATAATTTATTTTCTTAAGACATCTCTCACCCTTATTGGTTTTTAAATAATAGATACCCTTGTTAGCTTTTATTATATCTATTTTTATTTGAAACTGTCTTTCTATTTCAAATTCTCTCATCATATTTCTCACCCCCCGTATATTTATATGTTTATACCCATTCTTTTATTAACATTTTTTATTTATTCTAATATAATAAATTATAACTATTTTGAAAGGATTAAATCATGAAGATTGGTATTGATGGAAGAGCCGCAAAATGGTATAGGGGAACTGGCATAGGGACTTATACTTATCAATTAATTACTAACCTAAGTAAATATGATAGTTCAAATCAGTATCTCACTTTTTTGCCTAAAAATTCTGATCTAAAACTTGGCGATAATTTTTCTATAAAGTATACATCAGACTCATCTAACAATAGCTTTTGGGATAATGTAAAAGTTCCTAACTTATTAAATGATTTTAATATGGAATTATATCATGTTCCTCAAAATGGTGTAGGCCTTTCAGACAATGTTAATTGTCCTAAGACCATTACCTTACATGATATAATTCCACTTAAAATGCCAGAAACAGTAAGCGATCGCTATTTAAAAATATTTAATGAAGAAATACCCAAAATATTAGATAATTGCGATGGTATAATAACAGTTTCTGAATTTTCTAAACTTGATATAGCTAGTGAATTTAATTTTCCTATTGAAAAAATATTTGTTACTCCTTTAGCTGCAGAAGATATTTATAGACCTATAAATAGATCCTATTGTAAAAATATAATAAAAGATAAATACCATATAGATAATAATTTTATATTATATGTAGGTGGATATAGTCCTAGAAAAAATATTATAGGTATTATGGAGGCATTTTCTTTATTAAATAAAAATCTAAAAAAAGATTTAAAAATTGTTATTACCGGAAGAAAAGGCCTTTCATACGAACGCTATAGAGATCGTGCTATTCAATTAGGTATCAGTAATTGTGTAATTTTTACTGATTTTATCCCACTTGAAGATTTACCATTATTCTATAATGCTAGTGAATTTTTAATTTATCCGTCTTTCTATGAAGGGTTTGGACTTCCACCTTTAGAGGCTATGGCTTGTGGAACACCTGTTATTGCTTCTAATGTTACATCAGTTCCAGAAGTATGTAAAAACTCAGCTATTTTAGTAAACCCTAATGATGTTGATGAATTATCTTATTCAATTGAGAGAGTATTAACAGATAGCTTCTTAAAGCTAACAATGATTGAGAGAGGGCTAAATACTAGTAATAAATATTCATGGAAAAATACAGCATTAGATACAATTAAGGCATATAAAAATATAATTAATATCTAAAGTATTAGCAAATTATTATTACTATAGATATATTATCTAATTAAATACTACTCCTTCTTACCTTTAATAAGAATTGCAAAAACTAAAATTTATATTATATAATAAGGGCTATGCTATAAGCATACCCCTTATTATTTTTACTTAAATGTTTTTATAATTATATAACAATTCTGTTTTAAATATATCATTTTCAATTTTATCATTAAACCTACTTAAAAATACTTCATAATCCCATGATTTTTGTTTTAAATAATAATCCTTACAAATAGAAACAAAATCTCTTGGATAGTTTAATAATGAAAAGATAATTTCTTCTTCTTTCTCTGATATATTATGAATGTTACTATAATCACTTATTATTTTATTAATTATCTTTTTATCATAAGCATAGTTTTTAACTACCTTTATTATAAAATTATAGATATCAACTACTCTAATATCAACCTTACAATAATCAAAATCTATCATATTAACTTCATTTTCATCAATTATAAAATTATGATGTGCTAAATCTAAATGGCATATTACCATATTATTACTATCAGAATAAATTTCATTATATGAGCTATTGCTTAATAAATTTATACT
>JAFNXG010000035.1 GCA_017383505.1 Clostridium sp. | reverse complement strand
GATAAAGCTGAAGATCCAATTAAGATGATTGATCAATTAATGAGAAATTTAAATGATGATTTGAATAAAGTTAAGGGTGAAACTGCATCAATTATGGCAGAAGAAACTAGAGCAAAAAGAGAAGTTGATGAATGTCAAAGTGATGTAAATAAAATGTTAGAGTATGCAAAAAGAGCTGTAGATGCTGGTAATGATGATGATGCAAGACAATTCCTAGCTAAAAAGGTAACTTTAACAGAAAAATTAACAACATTAACTGGCAAATATGAAATTGCAAGGAATAATTCTTTAAAGATGAAAGAGATGTATAACAAATTAACTCTTCAAATAGAGGAACTCAACGAAAGAAGAGCAACTATTAAGGCAAAGATTGCAACTGCTAAAATGCAAGAAAGAATTAATAAAATGGGATCTTCAATTAATAATTCTAAATTAAGTCTAGATTCTTTTAGTAGAATAGAAGAAAAGGCTAATAAAATGTTAGATGAAGCTAATGCAATGGCAGAATTAAACTCTAAACCAAGTGATGGTATCGAGGATTTAATGAGTAAATATGATTCTAAAACTTCTTCAGTAGAAGATGAGTTAGCAGCATTAAAGTCAGGTAATAATATAATAGATGATGAATTAGCAAGGTTAAAAGCTGATAAATAATACAAGTGATAATCTTTAGGAGGAATTATAATGGGTTTGTTTAGTAATCAATTATTAGACGTAATAGAGTGGAATGAAACTAGAAGTGACGTTATTTTTTGGAAGTGGAAAAATAGCGAAATAAAAAAGAATAGTAGATTAATAATTAGGCCAGGACAAGATGCTATATTTTTGCATAATGGAAGAATAGAGGGGATTTTTACAGAAGAGGGAAATTATGAAGTTGAAACTCAAATAATTCCATTTTTATCAACATTAAAAGGCTTTAAATTTGGTTTTAAGTCAGGACTTAAAGCAGAAGTTTTGTTTATAAATACTAAAGAATTTTTAGTAAAGTGGGGAACTAAAAGCCCTATAAATATTAAGGCTCCAGGAATGCCAGGAGGAATGCCAATAAGAGCTTTTGGTTCATTTAATGTTAAAATAAGTGATTATATGGTTTTAATCGATAAAATTGCAGGTATAAAAGGCCAATTTACTGTAGATGATGTTAAGCAAAGAGCATTAGCTGTAGTAGATCAACTTTTAATGAAGTGGATTGCCAAAGAAGGAAAGGATATGTTTAACTTACAAGAAAATTCTGTTGAAATAGCAAGAGGAATAAGAACTGACTTAGATATGGAAATGATAAAGATAGGTCTTACTGTAACAACTTTGAATATAGAAAGCTTTAGTTATCCAGAATCTGTACAAAATATGATTAATAAAAATGCTGCTTATGGAATGGTTGGAAATATAGGTCATTATCAAAGTGTGTCTATGGCAGAAGCTATGGAGAAAAATCCTAATAGTTCAATGGCTAATATGGCTCAAGCAGGAATGGGAATGCAAATGGGAATGCATATGATGAATGAAATGAAAAAAAGTATGCAATCATATACAAAAGAAGTTAGTAGTAAAAAGAACTGTAAAAATTGTGGAGAAGAATTAGATGAAAGTTCAAAATTCTGTAGCAATTGTGGTACAAAAGTTGAAATTAATGAAGGGGTAGAAAAGAAAAATAAGTTTTGTAGTGAATGTGGATCGCCAATTAGCGGTAATTCAAAATTTTGTAGCGAGTGTGGAGCTAAAGTTAAATAATTAAGTATTTTAAGATTAAATATAAGAAATAATATTAACTAAAGACAAACCTTAATTAAGGAGAAAATAATATGATTATAGATAAAGATTTTTATGATAAAAGTGCTCTAGATGTTGCGAAAGAGTTACTTGGAAAAGTTTTAGTTAGAGAAGTTGATGGGAAAATTTTAAAAGGGAAAATAGTAGAAACAGAAGCTTATATAGGAGCAACAGATAAGGCGTGTCATGCTTATAATGGTCTTAGAACTAAACGTACAGAAGTATTGTATGGAGAATGTGGGATTTCATATATTTATTTTATATATGGTCTATATCATTGTTTAAATGTTGTTACCAATAAAAAAGAGGTTGCAGAAGCTGTTTTAATTAGAGCTATTGAACCTATTAATGAACTTGATTATATTTCTAATATAAGATTTAAGAAAAATTATAACGAGCTTACAAATACTCAAATAAAGAATTTAACTAATGGCCCATCAAAGCTATGTTTAGCTTATTTAATAGATAAAACTTTAAATGAAAAAGCTTTATATGAAAAGAGCTCTTTATATATAACAGATGAATGTAAAGAAGACTTTGAAATTATTGAAACTACAAGAATAGGAATAGATTATGCTGAAGAGGCAAAAGATTTTCCTTGGAGATTTTATATTAAAGATAATAAATTTGTTTCTAAAAAATAAGTTTATATTTGTAAAAATAAATGAAAAGAGATTAGATAAACTTTTAATAGATACATCAGTTTTATATTCTTTATACAAATAAATGTGAAAGTAAAAAGGAGTTACTTGAAAAAGTAACTCCTTTTTTACATATAACGTTCACAAAATGTGATACATTTACAATAATATTATATGTAAATGTTAAAAAATATATTCGAAAAGCCAGCATAAATAAAAAGTGCATAAATGTTTGATATAAGTCATAGAATTTTCTGAGAACAATAATAAGGGAAATTAAAAAGTATGAGTGTTAAGGTAGAGATTTTTTCAGGATTTCTTGGTGCAGGAAAAACTCAATTAATAAAAAAACTTATAGAAGAAGGATATTATAAAGAGAGAATTGCTATTATTGAAAATGAATTTGGAGAAGTAAGCATT
>JAFNXG010000034.1 GCA_017383505.1 Clostridium sp. | reverse complement strand
TTTATTGTATTTTTTTGTACTGGTAGCTTTGCTATTATTGCTGAAACACCTAAAACCATAAGAATGTTGAAAAAGTTTGATCCAACTACATTAGCAACACTCATATCATTTTGACCAGCTAAAGATGAGGTAATACTTACAGCAGCTTCTGGAGCACTTGTTCCCATAGCTACTATTGTAAGACCTATAACCATAGAAGGAATATTGAATTTCCTAGCTATAGATGCTGCACCATCAACAAATAAATCTGCACCTTTTATTAGAAAAAAGAAACCTATAATTAAAATTACAAATGACATATTAACACCTCCGATATTATATTAAATTTGTTGATTAAATAAAACCATATCATAATAAAAAGAAATTTACAATTATAATTTCTATAAAATTACAAATTATAATTAGTTATTACATTTAACACTACATAAAACAATTGCATTCAAACATAGTATATAAATTCAATTTGTATAGAATTAATATTTTTTAATATATGTGGAAATAACAATAATAAAAGATTCTGGAGGTTAATAATGAAAGCAATTGTTTATAATGGAGTAAAAGATGTAGATGTAGAAAATGTTGAAGATCCTAAAATACAACAAGCTGATGATATTATTGTAAAGGTAACATCAACAGCTATTTGCGGTTCAGATTTACATTTAATTCATGGAATGATTCCTAATATGCCAAAGGGATTTACACTTGGTCATGAAACTATGGGAATAGTAGAGGAAGTAGGTCCTGAAGTAAAAAACTTAAAGAAAAATGACAGAGTTATCGTACCATTTCCAGTAGCTTGTGGTCATTGTTGGCAATGTATGCATGAAAACTATAGTCAATGCAATAATTCCAATGAATACGGTGAAATTGGAGGGATACTTGGGTATAGTAATACTTTCGGTGGATATCAAGGTGGTCAGGCTGAATATTTAAGAGTGCCTTATGCTAATGTTGGACCAAGAGTTGTACCAGAAGAGTTGGAAGATGAACAAGTTTTATTTTTAACAGATGTTTTACCTACTTCATATTGGGGGGTAGAAATAGGTGAAGTTAAAAGTGGAGATACAGTAGTTGTTCTTGGATGTGGACCTATAGGATTAACTGCTATTAAGTGGGCTATATTTAAGGGGGCAAAAAGAGTTATAGCAGTTGATAATATTGATTATAGATTAAAACATGCAGCAAGTTATAAGGGGGTTGAAACAATAAATTTTGAGGATTACGATAATACAGGGGAATATATAAAAGAGATTACTCATGGTGGAGCAGACGTAGTACTAGATTGTGTTGGTATGGATGGAAAAATGAGTACTTTTGAAAAAATAGAAACTAAGCTTAAATTACAAGGTGGTTCAAAATCAGCTATAGAAATAGCATCACAAGCTGTAAGAAAATGTGGAACAGTAGTTTTAGTTGGAGTTTACGGTTCTAGATATAATTTATTCCCATTAGGAGATTTCTTCTCAAGAAATATAACTTTAAAGATGGGGCAATGTCCTGCTCAAAGATATATAGATCCAATTTTAGAATTAATTAAACAAGGGAAGTTTGATGCAACAGATATTATAACTCATAAACTAAAGTTAGATGAGGGTAAACATGCTTATACTATATTTGATAATAAGCTAGAGGATTGCATAAAGGTAGTATTAAAGCCATAGTAGAATATATGAGTTTTAAATATTACTGGTAAAGTAATAAAAAATTAAATTAAGTAATTTATATTAATCTATATAGTAGATTTAAAAAAATATACTATATAGATTTTTTATTTTAACATAATAATTATATGGAATTTTATAGGTTAATTATCAATTGATAATTTAAATGTATTTAAATTACAAAATATGAATAAATATAAATTATATATTTTATTTAGTTTATTTAGAAAAATAAAGAATAATCATGGAAAAATAAGCAAGTGAGTCGTTGGATTAGTTGTAAAAATAAAGAAATATAAAGATAAAGAATAATATTTTTGAATAAAAATACAGAAAAATTCTTAATTGATATTGAATATCATTACTTCGTTTGGTATAATGTACAAGTAATTCTAAAAAGGTGGTGTCTAAGAAATATATGGACTATATTTTTATAAATCCTGTTGTAGATAAAATGTACATTGCAGATGAGTTAAATTATATTTTATCAAAGAATAATTATGAACGAATAAATGTTAATAATGATTGGCATGGAATTGTTAAGAAAAAGTATAAAGAAGTTATTAATGGAACTAATCTAACTGTTTTAGATAGAAGATGTCCGTTAGCCGTTGAAAAGATAGAAAAATATTTAGATGAAACAAAGGTTTTAATACCTGAAATTGAACCAATTTTAATACATTGTGGTATTGAAATTGCAAATAGAGAAGATTTAAAGGGAAAAAGAAAAGTAATTACAACACCTTGTGAGAGTTTAGCTAAGCATGGTAATAAACTAGGGTTAAATGAAACTGTTTTTATAAGTTGGAAAGAATTTTTAAATACTTTAGATGGTAAAGAAGATTTAAAATATAAGGCTATTGATAAAAGTCCAATTCCTTTAGGATACTTTGATTCTTTAGAAGTAAAAACAAAGAAGCTTACTGGAAGAGATAATATAAATGGGTGTTTTAAAGGGAATTTATATTTTGAAAATGATATAGTTGAAATGCTTTATTGTAATAATGGATGTAATAATGGAGATGGGGTACTGATAGATGAATAAAAGTAAAATATTAAAAACATCAATTTCTGTTTTAGTAATTTTATTTGTATGGTACCTAGTTACAGAAATGGGTATAGTAAACTCATATGTATTACCATCACCATTGAAGGTTATAGATAGTTTTTGTAAGATGGTTAAATCAGGAGAAATATTTGAAGATATTTATATAAGTTATATAAGGGTTTTTAAAGGATTCTTTTTAGCAACATCATTAGCATTTTTACTTGCAATGGTAAGAATTATTTTTCCAAAGTGTAATGATTATTATGAAACTATTATTCAGTTTTTAAAGAATGTACCTCCTTTAAGTTTAATATCGCTATTAATTTTATGGTGTGGAATAGGTGAAACAACAAAGATATCAATTATTGTATTAACAGCATTCTTCCCTATATATTTAAATACAGTAAAGGGCTTTTTAAGCTGTGATAAAAAGTTATTAGAAGTTGGACAAGTATATGGATATTCTAAGGTAAATACTTTCTTTAAAATAATGTTGCCATATGCTATGTCAGATATTCTAGTTGGGATGAGAATAGGTCTAGGTTATAGTTGGAGAGCAATAATAGGTGCAGAAATGATTGCAGCTTCAACAGGTTTAGGACATATGATTTTATTTGCTCAACAAATGTCTAGAACTGATAAAGTAATAGTAGGTATTTTAGTAATAGGTATATTAGGCTATTTAACAGATAGATTATTTGCATTTGTAATTAATAAAACTTTGAAAGGATCTGAGAAAAATGGATGGGATTAAGTTAGTTAATGTCGATAAGTTTTATAATGTTGAAAAAGAGTGTATAAAAGTTTTAAATGGAATTAATTTAGATATACCTAAAAATAAAATAACCGTAATTTTAGGAAGAAGTGGTTGTGGGAAAACTACATTATTAAGACTAGTAGCAGGATTAGAAAGTTTTGAACAAGGCGATATTCAAGGAGCTAACTTAAAGAAGGCATATGTTTTTCAAGAGGATAGACTAATGCCATGGTTAGATGTGAAGAAAAATATTACTTTTGGTATCAAAAAGAAAGAAATAGATGATAAAAAGATAGATAAAATAATCGAAACTGTTGGATTACAAAATTTTTATAGTGCATATCCAAGTCAGCTATCTGGTGGGATGAAACAAAGAGTATCTATTGCAAGAGCTTTTGCATACGATCCAGACTTTATAATGATGGATGAGCCTTTTTCTGCATTAGACTTCTTTACTAGACAACAAATGCAAGAAGAACTGTTAAGAATACATAAGCAAACACTATGTTCTATTTTATTTGTAACACATAGTATAGATGAAGCTTTAATTCTTGGAGATAAAATAGTAATCCTTGAAAAAGGAATTATTAAATCAGAGTATGAAATTCAAGAAGAAAATGATAATAGAGATTTATTATCAGATAAGTATTTAGAGCTAAAGAGAAAGATAATGAACGATTTAAAAGTCGTTTAAAATAAATATTTAGATTAATATACAAAAGATAGGAGAATATATAATGAAAGCAATAAAAAAGAAAGTAGCATTAGCATTAGCTATGACTGCAATAGTAACATCTATGGTAGGATGTACAGGAAATAAAGCTGAAACAGCAACAACTTCAGACTTAAGTGAACTTACAATAACACATGTAACATCTCCATTAAATGTACCAAGTATAATACAAAAAAATAAGGGAATATTTACACAAGAATTCAGTGAAAATGGTAAGAATATTGAAGTTAAATATGCTGAAATAACTTCAGGAGCTGATCAAACTCAAGCTTTAGCATCAGGAGATGTAGATATATTATATGCAGTTGGAGGAACATCTGTAGTTTCAGCTGCAGCTAATGGAGCAGATATAAAAATATTAAATATGTATTCTAGATCTCCAAAAGCATTCTGTTTATACTCAAAAGATGATAGCATAAAATCTGCTGAAGATTTAAGAGGAAAAACTATAGCAGGACCTACTGGAACTAACTTACATCAGTTATTAGTTGCATATCTTGCTGAAGCTGGAATGACTATTGATGATGTTAACTATGTAAATATGAAAATACCAGATGCGAAAGCAGCGTTAGATGGAGGAAGCGTTGATGCAGCATTAGTAGCAGGACCTACAGCATATAAGTCAAAACAACAAGGATATCATCTAGTTACTGATGGTGAAGGATTAACAGACGCTGTAATTGCAGTAGCAGTTAGAGAAGACTTCTACAATGAGCATAAAGATATAATCGATATGTTTATGAATGCTGAAGACAAAATTATTGAATACATGGAAAACAACTATGATGAAACTATGGATATAGTTGCTACAGAATTAGATTTAGATAAATCTGCTGTTGAGGAAATGTATACACAATATGATTTTAATCCTGAAATAACAGAAGAAGACCGTGCAGCATTTCAAAATGTAGCAGACTTTATGTATGATACAGGAATGATTGATACAGAGTTTGATACAAGCAGTCTTTTCTTAGATTAATTTAAATAGGTGAAAAAATGGTACAAGAAAAAGTTTTAGTTAGAGATAATGATGATATAATTGAAATTACTTATGAAGATATATTAAAATATCATGGAAAACAAATGATAGGTGGAGCAGCATTAGCATTTAAAATTATGTTAATGACTTTTCCAAAGCTAAGTGATGAGATTCCAACAAGAGGTAACTTTGACTTCTATAGTGGAATAGGCGCTAATGGAAGAGGAATAATAGATGCGGCTGAAATGGTTATGCGTGTAAAAACTAATAACCAATTGAGATTAGACCTAGAATATTCTGATGATAAATTAGGACAAATAGCTCCTGGTGGTGGTAGATACTACTTTGAAATTGGATACAATGATAAAATGGTTAAGTTATACTTAAAAGAAGGTATAATACCAGATGAATTTATAAAGTATTCTAAGTTATCGCATAAGTGCAAAGCTGAAAATGTTGAGATGAAAAAAGAAGATTTAGAAAAATTATTATCATTAAGACAAGAGCTAGCTAAGAGCATTATGGCATCTAGACCAGAAGATTTATTTACAATTCTAGATTAAAATATAACTAAAGGCTATATCAGATTGAATTTTTACAAAGCTGATATAGCTTTTTTTATAAATAAAATAAAACTTCAAGAGTTTGTTGAGGAACAGAGTAATTGGATAGATAAAGATAAAATAGTAAAGTTGAACTTAAGGAAATGAAAGCCACTGATGATGGAGGATATACTGTTACATATTTGAATAAGGAAAAAGATAATTACTTTAAAAATAGTGAAATGAGTCCAGTTATAACTTTAGTTTTGGGAATTATATCTGCTTTTATAGGTTGTGTACCAATAATAAGAGGAAAATAAAGATTATAAATTCTATTTTTTTAGTATAAAATTCTACATATTAAAACAATGTATTTAAAAAATATTTAAATTATATTATAATAGTTATAGAATTATTATAAAATAAAAATTATTATTTTATAATAATCTTTATTTTATGATTTATAAGGAGTGCTAAGGATGAAACATTTATTTACAGAAAAGGTTGTACCAATAGAGGCAGATAATAAAGCTATAAAAATAGACTATGATAAGTGTATAAAATGTGGTTTATGTAAGCGTGTATGTGAAAAAGAAATAGGAGTTGCTAATTTCTTTAGTTTAGAAAAAACTAATGACATAGCAATATGTATAAACTGTGCACAATGTGCTCAAGCTTGTCCAGTAGGAGCTATAACTCAAGTAGAAGATATAGATAGAGTAAAAGAAGCTTTAGCTGATGAAGATAAAATAGTAATATTTAATACAGCACCAGCAGTTCGTGTTGCTTTAGGTGAAGAATTCCAAATGGATGCAGGGTCATATGTAGAAGATAAAATGGTACAGGCTCTTAGAGAATTAGGCGGAGATTATGTATTCGATGTTACTTTTGGAGCTGATATGACTATAATGGAAGAAGCAAATGAGCTTGTAAAAAGAATAGTTGAGAAAAATGAAAATATACCTCAATTTACAAGTTGTTGTCCAGGATGGGTTACATTTGTAGAAACATTTTACCCAGAACTATTAAATAACTTATCAACAGCTAAGAGTCCAATATCTATGCAAGGAGCAACTATAAAAACATACTTTGCTAAGAAAGCAAATATTGATCCAAGCAAGATAGTAAATGTTACAATAACACCATGTACTGCTAAAAAGTTTGAGATAGATAGACCTGAAATGAATGATTCAGCTAAGTTTAACAATATAGAAGGTTTAAGAGATAATGATATTATAATAACTACTAAAGAGTTAGCTAAGTGGATTAAAGAAGAAGGAATAGATTTTGTAAACTTAGAAGGTTCTAAATTTGATAATATGTTAGGTTTAGGTAGTGGTGCTGGAGTTATATTTGGTAACAGTGGTGGTGTTACAGAAGCAGCTGTTAGAACTGCATATCACTCAATAACAGGACAA
>JAFNXG010000033.1 GCA_017383505.1 Clostridium sp. | reverse complement strand
ATATTAATGAAATAATATATCTAAATAAATAAAATTTTTTTAATTTACTTTTTAAAGAAAAGTAGTATAATATTCATTATAATTGCAAATTATTATCATTTGACTTTAGGAGGACAAATTATGAAATCAAAAATATCTAAGATTCTAATATTATTACTTTCAACGTCACTTTTACTTATGGGATGTAATAATACAAAATCTACTACTGCTACCAAAGATGAAAACACTATAAATATAGTTACTTCATTTTATCCTATATACATATCAACATTAAATATTGTTAAAGATGTTCCAAATGTAAACTTAACCAATATGACAAAATCGCAAACTGGTTGCTTACATGACTATCAGCTTACACCTCAAGATTTAAAAACTTTAGAAAATGCTGATATTCTTGTTGTTAACGGAGCTGGAATGGAATCCTTCTTAGATGATATAATATCTCAATATCCAGATTTAAAAATAATAGATGCAAGTGAAGGATTAAATCTTATACACGAAGATGAACACGAACATGATCATGAACACGATGATGAACATGAACACGACCATGATCACGACCATGAATACAACCCTCATGTTTGGGTAAGTATATCTGGAAATATTTCTCAAGTTAAAAATATAGCTTCTGGTTTAGGAGAATTAAATCCAGAAAATAAATCTTTATATGATTCAAACGCAAACGCTTATATTGCTAAACTTGAAGATTTAAGTAAAGAAATGCATGCTGAGCTAGACAATCTTCCTAATAGAAATATTGTTACTTTCCATGAAGCATTCCCTTACTTTGCTAAAGAATTTAATTTAAATATTGCTGCTGTAATGCAAATAGAACCTGACTCTGAACCATCAGCAAAAGAAATTGAAAAAATAATAGAAACTATAAAAACTAATAATATAAAAGCATTATTCACGGAGCCTCAATATTCATCAAAAGTTGCTACTACTATTTCTAATGAAACTGGGGCTAAAGTATACGAATTAGATCCTATAGTTACTGGAGATTCTACTCCAGATTCATATGACGACTATATAAATAAAATGAAAGAAAATCTTAATGTTTTAAAAGAGGCGTTAAAATGATAAAAAAAATAAATCCAAATAAAAATAATAATTGTAATAATTTTTGTTGCACTAAAATTGAAAATTTTTCAGTTACTTTAGGTAATAATCAAATATTAAAAGATGTAAATCTCCACATTCATTGTGGGGAACTTACATCAATAATAGGACCAAACGGTGCAGGTAAAAGTACTCTTTTAAAAGCACTTTTGGGTGAAATTAAACATAAAGGTAACTTAAACTTTATAGGTCAAAATAATAACAAATTTATTGAGCCTATAATAGGATACGTTCCTCAATACTTAACATTTGATAAGAACTCTCCTATAAGCGTTCTTGATTTATTTGTATGTTGTAAAACTTCTATTCCAGCTTGGTTAAAGCCAAAAAAGAAAATTCGTGAAGAAGTTCTAGAAAGCTTAAATAGAGTTAAAATTCCACACTTAATAGATAGACGTCTTGGAGCATTATCAGGTGGAGAACTTCAAAGAGTATTACTTGCATTGGCTTTAGATCCTATACCAAACATTCTTTTATTGGATGAACCTGTATCAGGGGTAGATCAAAATGGATTAGAATTATTTTATGAAATCTTAATGGATATTAAGAATAAATATGATTTATCAATAATTTTAGTTTCCCATGATTTAGATTTAGTTTATAAATATTCAGATCGTGTAGCTCTTGTAAATGGTACTATCGTTTGTTCTGGAACTCCAAACCAAGTATTTAATAATCCTGCAACAAAAAGAATATTTGGCTTTGGATTCAATACTAATGGAGAATCATCTAATACAGGAGGACTTTAAAATGTTTGATACTTTATATAATACCATTGATATGTTATTACCTTTTCAATGGCTTTCTCATACTTTTATGAAAAATGCTTTTATTGCTATTTTAATTATAACACCCTTATTTGGACTTCTTAGTACAATGGTGGTTAGTAATAAAATGTCATTTTTCGCTGACTCTTTAGGACATGGAGCTTTTACAGGAATAGCTGTAGGAATTCTTTTAGGTGGAATAGATCCTATGTGGGGTGCTACCTTATTTTCAGTTTGCTTTGCAATAGCAATAACTATTATAAAAAATAAAGGTACCTCTTCTACTGATACAATAATAGGGGTTTTCTCTTCTACTTCTATAGCTCTTGGTTTAGTTCTTATGAGTTTTTCTAGTAGTTTAAGTAAGTTTACTTCTTATCTAGTAGGCGACTTACTTAGTATATCTAAAAACGAAATAATTCTTTTAATTTTTGTATTTATAACTGTTATTGTTTTATGGACTTTAATTTTCAATAAATTACTTGTTACTAGTTTAAATACATCTTTAGCTAATAGCCGTGGTATGAATACATTATTAATTGAAATTATTTTTACTTGTACAATAGCTGTTATTGTTACACTAACTATTAGATGGGTTGGATTACTTATAATTAATTCACTTTTAGTATTACCTGCCGCTGCTGCACGTAATATTTCTAAAAATGTTCGTCAATACCACTTATTCTCAGTATTAATTGCTGTATTTTCTGGTATTACAGGGTTAATAATTTCATATTACTTAAATACTGTTACAGGAGCAACAATCGTTCTTATATCATCAGTTATTTTCTTCATAACTTTAATTATTAGACGTAAATTTATATAATAGGATGGAGGCAACACCTTGAGTAATGAACTTAATTTTAATGATATTCTTAAATCAAAGGGTTTAAAAGTAACTAAACACAGAACCTCTGTACTTGAAATAATGTCAAAAAGCAAACATCCTCTTACTGCTGAAGAGATATATTCAAAGTTAAAAGAAAACTCAATTTCAATTAATTTATCATCAATTTATAAAATATTAGATTCTCTTAGTAGCAATAATGTAATTTCTAAATGTATTTTAGGTGATGACAATAAAACTTCTTATGAGATTACTACTTCAGAACATAGACATCATTTAATTTGCAAAGAATGTAAGGGTATATTTTCATTAGATGATTGTCCTCTATGTATATATGAAAAACATATAAGAGATGATATAGGTTTTGATGTAACTGAACATCGCCTTGAAATGTATGGTTATTGTAAGCATTGTAAAAAAATGACTAAGAATTAATATATTCTTAGTCATTTTTTAT
>JAFNXG010000001.1 GCA_017383505.1 Clostridium sp. | reverse complement strand
GCATCTATAGAGTTTTCTACAAGCTCTTTAACTACAGAGGAAGGACGCTCTACAACTTCCCCTGCAGCTATTTTATTAGATGTATGTTCATCTAATAAATTGATTCTTTTCATAGAGCACCTCCTATTTTAATTTTTTAGCATCTTGAACAATTTTAAATAACATATTCATTGCATCTAAAGGTGTCATAGTCATTACCTCTATATCTGCAATTTTAGTTAATAAAGCTTCTTTTTCAAGCATAGTAAAATCCATTTGTAGAACTTCTGTGTTTTCTTTTATGTTTATGGGTGTATTATCTGTTTTAATTTCTTCAATAACTTTTTCTTCAATAACAGGTTCAATTATAACCTCTTCTTTTATCTCAACAATTGTACTTTTAACTTCTGTTGTAACTGCAGACTCAAGTTCTTTTTCAGTATTTGTATAATTGTTAAATAATTTATCTATTTCAATAGATTTTTCATCTTCTAGTTTAGCTAAAATATGTTTTGCTCTATCTATTACCTCTAATGGTAATCCGGCAAGTTTAGCAACTTCAATACCATAAGATTGATCTGCTCCACCTTCAACTATCTTTCTTAAGAATATAACTTGCTCATCTGTCTCTTTAACAGCAACTGAATAGTTTTTAACGCCTTCAATAATACCCTCTAGTTTAGTTAATTCATGATAGTGTGTAGCAAATAAGGTTTTACATTTTAGATTATTATTCTTAGATATATATTCTATAACAGACCAAGCAATACTTAAGCCATCATAAGTGGAAGTACCTCTTCCCACTTCATCTAATAATACTAAGCTATTAGGAGTAGCATTTTTTAATATATTAGATACTTCCCACATTTCAACCATGAATGTTGATTTACCACCAGCTAAGTCATCTGAGGCACCTATTCTTGTAAAAATCTTATCACAAACAGATATATTAGCCTTTCTAGCAGGTACAAATGAACCTATTTGAGCCATAAGAGTTATTAATGCTACCTGCCTCATATAAGTTGATTTACCAGCCATATTAGGACCTGTTATTAAAAGTAATCTATTATCCTTTTTATTGATAAGAGTGTTATTAGATACAAACTCACCATTTCCAATTACTTTTTCTACTACAGGATGTCTACCATCTTCTATTTCAATTGTACCTTCAGTATTGATACTAGGTCTAATATAGTTATTATCAACAGCAACCTTAGCTAAAGTAGTAAGAGCATCTAATGAAGAAATTATATTAGCACTATTCTTTAATCTTGGTATTTGAGCTTCTACTTTATCTCGTAGTTCCACGAATAAATCATACTCAAGAGCCATTAAGTGTTCATCAGCACCAAGTATCTTTTCTTCTACAACTTTAAGCTCTTCTGTAATGTAACGTTCTGCATTAGCTAAAGTTTGTTTTCTTATATATCGTCCTTCTGGTATTAGGTTATAATTAGCTTTAGATATTTCTATATAGTATCCAAATACTTTATTATAACCTATTTTTAAAGATTTAATTCCAGTAAATTCTCTTTCCTTACTTTCTAATGAAGCAATCCATTGCTTACCGTTTAATTTTGCTTCTCTTAGCTCATCTACCTTATCAGAGTAACCAGTCTTTATGATATTACCTTCTTTAATAGAAGTAGCAGGATCGTCTAATAAAGCCTTTGAAAGCAATGAGCTTATATCTTCTAGTACATCTAAGTTTTTATACCAGTTGTTTAATAAATTTGATTTACAAACAGATAGTCTTTCTTTTATTTCAGGTAATTTCTTTAATGATATATTTAAAGATACTAAATCTTTTGCATTTACATTTTTATTAGAAATTTTACCTACTATTCTTTCGATATCGTAAATATCTCTTAAGGCTTCTCTTAACTCTTCAGTAAAGTAGATATTATTAAATAGCTCATCTACAGAGTCTAATCTATTATTTATTTCATTGATATTTATTAATGGTTCTTCTATCCACTTTCTTAAAGCTCTTCCACCCATTGTAGTAGATGTTTTATCTAAAACCCAAATTAAGCTACCTTTTTTAGACTTTTCTTTAAGATTTTCTGTTAATTCTAAGTTTCTTCTAGAGCTACTATCTATAGTCATATAGTTAACTATATCATAAGTTTCCAAAGTGTTTATGTTAGAAAGACTCATTTTTTGAGTATCTAATATATACTTTAATAAAATAGAAGAGGCTACTTTACTTCTTAAATCTAGTCCAGCAATTTCTACTTCACTAAATTGGTTTATAAGTTCTTCATCAGTACAGTTAAAGTTAAGAACATTCTTTTTAGTTATTAATGCATTATTTATGTTATGAATTTCATTTAATAGCTCTTCATCAAAATTAACATCAACAATTACTTCTTTAGGTGAGATTTTAGAAACTTCATCTAAAAGAGTTGTTTTTAGCTCTTTGAAGAATGTTGTTTTAAACTCACCAGTAGATATATCCGACGATGCAACTCCATAATATCCATCTTGATTATATATAGCCATTATATATGTATTCTTATATTCCTCTTCTCCATTTCCATCTGAAAATGTACCAGGAGTAATAACTTTTATTACGTCTCTTTTAACTATTCCTTTAGCTTGAGCAGGATCTTCAATCTGTTCACATATACCAACTTTATATCCTTTTGAAACTAATCTAGATATATAGTTTGTAGCTGCATGAAAAGGAATTCCGCACATAGGAGCCCTTTCTTCTAAGCCGCATTCTCTACCTGTTAAAACTAATTCTAGCTCTTTAGAAGCTGTTTTAGCATCTTCGAAGAACATTTCATAAAAGTCACCTAATCTATAAAAAAGGATACAATCTTGATATTTATCCTTTATCTCCATATATTGTCTCATCATTGGGGTTAAGCCCATGTTAATCACCTCGTTTGTAAATTAATACACTAAGTATAATAAAGCTGTTTTATTAAATAAGAAAACATTTTTATAATAATATAGGTACATAACACCTAAAATATTTCCTTATAAATTTAAAAATATAAGAACCAAGGATAACCTTAGTTCTTAATAATGATACAGCTAATGTTTAAGAATATTATAACAAAAAATATGATTCTAATAAATAAAAATATAAATTAAGTTTTTATAACTATAGAATTTATTATACAGTTATAATTAAGAATTAAATATATAAAATAAGCTAGATAATTTTTTATCTAGCTTATTTTATAGTCTTTACTTAAATAGATTATCCTTATTTATTAATAGTAAAGTTATACTATCTCTGCTTCGCTAACTACAATATCACTCTCTTCAGGAGTAGTTTCATCTAACCTAACTACAGTAAATTCAACATTTATAGTTAAATCATTATCTAAAGTGAAATGTAAATTTGAGCTTTCTAATAACTCTTCATAAGATGCAAAATCGCTAACATCATAACCGCATAAATCATTAACTTTCTCAATTAGTTCTAACAATGTTATTTCTTCATCTGCTAAGTTTTGCATAGTTTCTAATTCATCCATGTTTAATACTCCCAATCTTTTTAAGGTTTATTTACTATATATTTATTATATTTACTTTAAGATATTTAATTCATAAATAACTTGTGTAAAATGATGGATAAGTATTAAATTATACATAAAAAATAGACTGTATCAAACTTAAAGTTTAATACAGCCTTAGAATATTACTTAATAGCTTCACCTATTAAAGAGAAGTTTTGAGCCTTAGTAACTTTAACATTTACTATGTCTCCAATATTTACTCCCTCACCAGAGAAGTTAACTAATCTACCATTTCTAGTTCTACCAGTAAGTTTAGATTCATCATTCTTACTAGTACCTTCAACTAATACTTCAACAATTTTACCATCGTAAGCCTTGTTTTTAGCTATAACGCCTGTGTTAACAGCCTCAACTAATCTATTAAATCTGTGATGTTTATCCTCTTCTGAAACTTGATCTAACATCATATCAGCAGGAGTATTATTTCTTCTAGAGTATATGAATGTAAATGCTGAATCATATTGAACTTCTTTTACTAAGTTTAAAGTATCTAAGAAGTCTTCTTCAGTTTCTCCTGGGAATCCAACTATTATATCTGTTGTAATAGCAACATCAGGAATTTCTTTCTTAATTTTATCTATTAAAGACATATAGTATTCTCTTGTATAATGTCTATTCATTTTCTTTAATATTCTATTAGATCCGCTTTGTACAGGTAAGTGAATTTGTTCACATAACTTACCACATTCTTTTATAGCTTGAATAACATTTTCATTTAAATCTTTTGGATGAGATGTCATAAATCTAACTCTTTCAAGACCTTCAATTTCATTTATCATTCTTAGAAGATCAGCGAAAGAAATTTCATTTTCTAAACCTCTACCATATGAGTTAACATTTTGACCTAATAAAGTTATTTCTTTATATCCATCTGCAACTAAATCTTTAATTTCTTTTATGATATCTTCAGGTTTTCTTGATCTTTCTCTTCCTCTTACGTAAGGAACTATACAATAAGTACAGAAGTTGTTACAACCATACATAATAGTTACAAAAGCTTTTACATCACTTTGTCTATCTATTGGTAATCCCTCAACTATTTCTTCCTCTTTATTGAAGATTTCTTTTATTTGAACACCTTCAGTTCTTACTCTATTTAAATATTCAGGGAATTTATATGCATTATGAGTTCCAAATACGATATTAACATATGGGAATTGACTTAATATTTTATCAGCCATTCCTTTTTGTTGCATCATACAACCACATATACCAATTATTAAATCAGGATTTTTTTCTTTTAATTTTTTTAATTGACCTAAGTTACCAAAAACTTTATTTTCAGCATTTTCTCTAACACAACATGTGTTATATAATATGATACCAGCTTCGTTTTTATCTTCAGTTCTTGAATATCCGATTCTTTTAAGCATACCTGAAAGCTTTTCTGAATCTTCTTCGTTCATTTGACAGCCCCAAGTTTCTATATAGTATTTTAATGATTTATTATCTAATTCAGTATTCATAAGTATTCCTCCATTGTTATTTATATAATCAATTCTCAATGTATTATAACATAACATTTTACAAAAAATAAAGAGTTGGATTAAATCAAAGATTTTTTTATAGTTATGATATAATTTTTAAATTTACTTCTAGATAGGTATATATAATGAAATAATAGATATCTAGTATCAATCAAATAATACTAGATATCTATTTAATTAAGTTTATCGTTCCCATCTATTAATTATAGATTTAGGGGTGAACCCTATCCAATTATATAATTTGAAAGCGTTGTAATTATCATCTTCAACTCTTATAAACAGCTCATCAACACCTTTATTTTTTAATTTTTGAATTAATGAATTTAACAATACTTTTCCTAAACCAAAAGCTTGAAATTCCTTAATTAATCCAAAATTAACAACAGTATACATATTCCTATTATAAATTATTTGGCCATAGCCAATAGCTATATCATTTAATCTAATAAATAATGCTAAATCTTCAATATAATAATCTTGTTCAATATCATTTTTAATATCTCCAATTTCTAAAGGAACTCTTGTAGAAGAGGAAAATATAGAGTTTTGTAATTTACACCTTAAATCCTCTTCTTTATTTATTATAAATTTATCAATAGAAATATTTAATTCTGTAAAATTATAATTATATAAGCTATTTAGAGTTTCTAATAGTTTATTATTGTTTTTTAATGATAAAATAATTTCATCTATATAGAGTAACTTATTATAATATCTTAAGTGCATATTCATCAAAATTGATGGTCTTACCTTTCTAAAACCTAATTTTGAAAGCATTTTGTTATTTATTTCATCATCACAAGCTTCATAAGAGAGAACTGTATTATTAAAGCTATTTAAAATATTAGGTGATAGTACATTAAGATATTCAGGCTTAATATATAAAGACCATATTCTAACAGGAATCTCTATAGGAACCTCATACCATATATAACCTATAACCTTTTTATTATATATAAATAGTTTTACAAACTTTTTTAGAAAAATCTTTAATAAAAACTTCTCCTTATCATAATATTCAAAAAAGTTTTTATCATAGCTTTCATTACTAAATCTCTCTAAATTTAGGATTTTAAAGTTCTCAAAATTATTACTAGATAACCTTTCTAACAATACCATACTTAACCTCTAAATTTAATTTCTCATACCCTTAATATATAAAAAGATTACACTTATATATGTGTAATCTTTTTAATATTGCTAAAATTATTGTGCGTCTTTTATGCTTAATGCAATTCTCTTATGTTCTTTATCTATGCTTAAAATAATGCATTTAACTTCTTCATCTATTTTTAATGCTTCAGATGGGTGTTTTATATGATCGTGGCTTATTTTAGAAATATGAACTAATCCATCGATTCCAGGTTCTAATTCAATAAAAGCACCAAAGTCATTAATTCTAACTACTTTTCCTAAAACCGCAGAATTAACAGCATATTTTTCTTCTATTATGCTCCATGGTTCTGGAGTTAAAGCTTTTATACTTAAAGATAATTTCTTTTCTTCTTTATTTAAGCTTAAAATTTTAACATCAATGATTTCACCTATTTTTAATACATCTTCACAAGAGTTAACATGCTTCCATGAAAGTTGTGATAAGTGAATTAAACCATCAATACCATTGATTTCTGCAAAAGCTCCGAATTTAGTAAATCTCTTAACTTCAGCTTTTACAACATCACCTTCATTTAAAGATTCCCAAGCTAAGTTTTCTTTTTGAGCTTTTTGTTCTTCTAAAATTATTCTTCTTGATGCAACTATTTTTGAAAGATTATCTCTTGAGAAATCAATTAATCTAACATTTAAAGTAGTACCAACTAAGCTTTCTTTATTTTCGATATATTTTATATCTATTTGAGATGATGGAATAAATATTCTAACACCATTAAAGTATGCAACTAATCCTTTTTCCTTAGCATCTTTAACAATAACATCAAATTCAGCTTTATTATTAAATAATTCTTCTAATTTAGATAAAGCTTCTTCTTTCTCATATTCTAATCTAGATAATACAACGTAATTATCTTCATTTTTTAATTTTACAACTTTTGCTTTTATTATATCTCCAACTTTTAAAGTTTCTAGTAAAGAGTTAAGTTTATCTTCAGAAGTTAATTCTTTAAAAGGAATAACTCCATCTGATTTGTATCCAACTAAAGATACTTGAACTTGGTTATCTTTTATTGAAAGTATTTCACCTTCGATTTCATCACCAATTCTAAATCTTCTATCCATTTCATTCATTAATTGTAATTGTTCTTCCATTTTATAATCCCTCCATAATACTGATTACTTCCTTTATAATCCAATCTGGAGTTGATGCTCCAGCTGTTATACCAATATTTTTTATATCTTTATTTTCTAATAAATCTTGAGGTAATTCACTAGCATTTTCAATATGAATAGTATTAGCACAGTTTTCTTTAGCTATTTCATATAACTTAGTTGTATTTGAACTATGCTTTCCACCTATAACAATCATACAATCTACTGTTTTAGATAAATCAAGTACACTTTTTTGTCTCTCTTCAGTTGCAGCACAAATTGTATTAAAAGATTTTAACTCTTTAATTTGCTTTTTAGATAGGTTTTCTATTGTTTTATCCCAGTTTTCTTCTTTCTCTGTAGTTTGCGATACTACACAGACTTTATCAGAAAACTCTTCTTTAACCTCTCCATCATTAGTAATTACTGCTTTATTATCACACCAACCATTAATTCCAACTACTTCAGGGTGTTTTTCGTCACCAAGAATAACTATATCATAGCCTTCATTAGAGAATTTATTAACTTTCATTTGAATATTTGTTACAAATGGACAAGTTGCATTTATAACAATTAACCCTTTTTCATTTAAATCATCCAATACTTTCTTAGATACACCGTGAGAACGTATTAATATTACATCCCCTTCATTTAAACTATCTAAATTATTAATATCTATAGCATAAATATTATTTTCTTCTAAGTATTTAACTACATCTCCATTATGTATTAATGGTCCTAATGTATATATTTTTTTATTATATTGTTTTTGAGTTTTTATTGCTTCATCTACTGCACGTTTAACACCAAAGCAAAAACCAGCATTTTCAGCTAATAATACCTTCATAAAATTTCTCCTATGTTTATAAATTTAAAGTTAAGTTTAAATAGATAATCTAATCTAAATACTATAGATTAAAAAATATCTCTTAATCTATTTTAAAGCATTTTCTATAAAATTACAAATTATTTCAGTAACTTCATTAATGTTATAATTAGAACTATCTATTTCTATAGCATCGTCAGCTTTTCTTAATGGATCCACAGCACGAGTACTATCTATATGATCTCTTTTTATAATATCTTCTAAAAGCTTATTGTAATCAACATCTAATCCTCTATTTATAAGTTCTGTATATCTTCTTCTCGCTCTTTCCTCAGGAGTAGCTGTTAAGAAGAACTTAAATTTAGAGTCTTTTAAAACTACTGTACCTATATCTCTTCCATCCATAATAACATTATATTTTTCAGACATTTTTCTTTGTAAAGTTACAAGCTTGCTTCTTACTTCTGGAATTGATGCATAATTAGAAACTATCTCGCTTATTTCTGGAAGTGTTATTTCATTTTGTATGTTTGTACCATCTAAAATTAAATCATCATTTTCAAAATGCATTTCCATGCTATCTATCATTGTAGTTAACGAATCAATATTAGTAGTTTCGATATTATTTCTTTTAGCTAATAAAGCTACTGCTCTATACATTGCTCCAGTATTTATGTACATTAAATTAAATTTTTTACCTACTAATTTAGCTATTGTACTTTTACCTGCTCCAGCTGGTCCATCTATAGCTACAGATATTTTCATAATTATTTCCACCTTTCAAATAAAACCTATATAATGTTTTTTCTTATTAATTATATAATTAAAATTTTAATATAACAATTTATTGTAGGAAATTGATATTATCATTAATAAATATAAATTTCCTACTATTTATTAATAGTAAAATATATTTCTATTATAAATATATTTTAACTAAAATTCATCTTTAAATATTACTTCCTGCAAGATAACCTGTTGATAGCGCTATTTGTACATTATAACCACCAGTGAAAGCATCTACGTCTATAACTTCACCAGCAAATGATAGGTTTGAAATTATTTTAGACTTCATAGTAGATGGGTCTATTTCTAATGTATTAACACCACCAGCTGTAACTATTGCTTCATTAAGAGGTCTTAAACCTTTAATATTCATTTTAATATTTTTTAGAATATGTACAAGATTTCTTCTTTCTTCTTTAGTTATTACATTTACCTTTTTATCCTCTGGAATACCACTTAATCTAATTATTAATGGAATAATTTTTTGAGGTAATAAATCATCTAATGAATTTTTGAAATCTTTATTTTGATATTTTATAAAGTCCTTCTGAATTCTTTTATCAAGTTCAGAAATTTCCAGTGCAGGTTTTAAATCAAGTACAGCTATATATTTAGAATTATCCATTATAAATCTTGATGCTTTTAAAACTAAAGGGCCTGTCATCCCAAAACGAGTGAATAACATTTCACCTTGATCTTTATATAAACTTTTATTATTCTTTAAAAGATTTAAAGAAATATTTTTTAAAGATAATCCCATTAATTCTGGTAACCAATCTTCATCTAATTCTATAGGAACTAATGATGGTTTTAAATCAATAATGCTATGACCAAGTTTTTTTGCAAACTGTTGACCTTCTCCTCTAGAACCAGTAAGTGGATATGAAGCTCCACCAGTAGCTATTATAAAATGGTCGCCACTTATTTTTTTAGAGTTATTTATTTCTACAGAAACTATCCTATTATCTTTAGAAATTATATTAGTTACTTTAGAGTTAAGTCTAACTTCTACATTACTATTTTTTAATTCGTTAGATAGTCCCTTTATAATATCAGAAGATTTATCTGAAACTGGGAATATTCGTCCACCACGTTCAGCTTTTAATTTTATTCCTTGGTTTTCAAAGAAGCTTATAGTATCTTCATTCGTATAAGAATAAAGTGCACTATATAAGAAGTGAGGATTTCCATAAATATAATCAAAAAACTCACTTATATCTTTTACATTTGTAACATTACATCTACCTTTTCCTGTGATAAATAGTTTTTTACCAACTCTATCATTTCCATCTAAAAGAATAACATCATGATTTTTAGATGCAGAAATTGATGCCATTATTCCGGCAGGTCCTGCTCCAATTACAATGACTTTTGCCATTTAAAGTCCTCCTAAATTTTATTTATAATAACTAAAGGAATTAACAAATGTTAATTCCTTTTTGAATAAAATATCTTAATCATCTCCAACATTTCTATTATTATAAGAGTAGACATTGTATTCTTGCCATATTTCTTCAAGACTATTAAATGTAGAAGAAATATTTTCTTTTTCTCTCATTCCAACAGCAATTATTAAAGCATTTATTACTGATAAAGGTGCAACTAAAGAGTCAACAAATGACGCCATATTACTTTGAGCAATTAATGCATAATCTGCTCTTGTAGCTAAGGGAGATAAAAAGCTATCAGTTACAGCTACAACTGTAGCACCTCTATCTTGAGCAAAAGCTAAGGCATCAATAGTTCTACTAGCATAACGAGGGAAGCCTATTCCTATTACTAGATCACCTTCACCTACATTTATCATCTGTTCGAATATATCAGAAATACCATATCCAACAGTTTTTACATTTTGTAAAATTATATTTAAATAGAATCCTAAGAATTCAGCTAATGCCATTGAACTTCTAAGACCTATTATATAAATTCTTTTTGCTGTGAAAATATTGTTAACAACATCTTCGAAAGTATTATAATCAATCTTCTCCATTGTAGCACGAATATTTTCCATATCTGCTTTTAAAACACCTTTTAAAGCATGCCCTTCTGTTATGTAATCACTAGATAATTCTAATCTTTGAACTGTTGTTAATTTATTTTTTATTAGTTCTTGAAGGGATTTTTGAAGTTTAGGATATCCTGAAAATCCTAATTCTATTGCAAATCTTACTACAGTAGATTCTGAAACTCCAACTGAAACTCCAAGCTTGGCAGCTGTCATAAATGCTGCTTTGTCATAATTTTTTAGTATATATTCAGCAATTAATTTTTGCCCTTTACTTAGTTTAGGAAATTTTATCTGAATTATCTTCATTAAATCCTTAGTTTCATCATTAATATTTTGTTCCATTATTATATTCTCCTATTTAATTAACTTCAATTATTTTAGCATTATTTATAAATTTAATCAATGTTAGTAATTTAAAAAATGAAAGATTTATAAATAATGATTCAAATAACAATTACTTTTTTTCTACAATTACTAAAAGAGGAGCTGTGCTAGATCTATTTATACATTCATGTAACATGACTCCAAACTTATTCTTAGGTAGCTCTCTTAAGTATTTAAGAATACAATTTTCCTCTTCTTTACCTTCATTATGACCTCTATAAATAGCTATAGACATTAGTCCATTAGGAGCTAATAATTCTAAAGCAATCTGTATGCTTTTAAGGCTAGTTTCTGCAAGTGTTGTGATGTCCTTATCTCCACCAGGTAAATATCCAAGATTATAACATACACAGTTTATTTCTTCTTTAACATATTCATCTATTTTATGGTGAGAGTCATTTATTATTATTACGTTATTATTTTTATCTATATACTTTTCACAAGCATCCTTTTGAATTTCAAAAGCAAATACCTTTTCAAAGCAAGAAGATAGAAAATCACAATCATAGCCATTACCTAATGTAGCATCTACTGCAACTATTTTATCTTCTATATATTCTTTAATAATGCTATGTGATAATAGACTAACATCTGAAACATATTTAAACATAGTATACTCCTATAAATTTCTAATATAATTTAATTCACTATCTGTTAACTCTCTCCATTGGCCCTTTTTTAAATATCCTAATTTTATATCACCAATTGAAACTCTTTTTAAGCTTATAACTTCATGATTTAAAGATGAGCACATTCTTCTAATTTGTCTATTTTTACCTTCATGGATTGATATTTCAACAGTAGATAAAATCTCATCACAATTTTTTCTTCTATTGAAGCTTTTTTCTTCAGATATAACTTCAATATCAGCTTCTGCAGTTACATATCCACCAATATCTATACCCTTTTTAAAAGTTTTAATATCATTATCAGTAAATTTACCTCTACATACAGCAATATATTTCTTTTTTATAGATACCCTAGGATGAATTATATTATTATAAATACTACCGTCATTTGTTAATAATAATAAGCCCGAACTATCATAGTCTAATCTTCCTATAGGATATATTCTTTCATCAACATTAACTATATCTAAAACAGTTTTTCTTCCTTTTTCATCTTTAACTGAAGTTATGTAACCTTCAGGCTTATTAAGCATTATATAAACTTTTTTTTCTTCTATTTTTATAACATTATCATTATATTCAACAATATCCTTTTCAGGATCAATTTTAGTACCTACTTCTGTTATAATAGCTCCATTTACTTTAATTTTACCTTCTAAAATAATTTCTTCACACTTTCTTCTAGAAGCAACTCCACAACGAGCCATATATTTTTGTAATCTTTCTTCCATTTTGTTCACTCCGTATGTTAATATTCAAAGTAATTATATATTTTATCATTAATTAATACAACTAAATATTTGAAAGTAAAAATAATTAAGAAATAAAATAGCAACAAATATTTAGTTAAATCTATATTAATAATAAAAAATGATAAGCTATCAGCTTATTTATTATCTAAGTTTTTAATAATATAGATATAAAATCAACCATATTATTGTTACCTAAGATAAGTTTATAACTCTAGCTTACCATTAAATTATCTTTTTATATATTAAATTTGAATTTTAAACACCGTATTTTTTATAATACTCATTTATAGACTCTTTAATCGTATCATCTATATATATAGTACCATCTATTTCTCTATTGTATAAGTATTCAACTACTTCTGCCATTGTAACTATAGGATAAGTAGTGATTCCAAAAGCTTCTTTTATTTCGATTTGAGCAGATTGTTCTCCTTTTCCCTTTTCCATTCTATCTACTGATATTACTAAACCAGCTATTTCTGGATTACCTTGTGATTTTAATATTGGAGCTGTCTCATATATAGAAGTTCCTGCAGTCATAACATCTTCAACTATAACTACTTTCTTTGTACCATCTAACTTAGCCCCTAATAAAATTCCGCCTTCACCATGATCTTTAACTTCTTTTCTATTTGAACAGTATTCAACATTTGAACCATAAAGTTTATTCATAGCTATTGATGTAGTAACTGTTAGTGGTATACCCTTATAAGCAGGTCCGAATAATACATCTATATCATTCCCTATACGCTCATTAATAGTTTTAGCATAAAATTCACCTAGTTTTTCAAGTTGTTCACCTGTAGTATAGTTACCAGTGTTAATAAAGAAAGGAGTTTGACGTCCGCTTTTTGTAACGAATTCCCCAAATCTTAATACATTGCTGCGCACCATAAATTCTATAAATTCTTGTTTGTATTTTTGCATAGAAAACAATCCCCCTAAATTATGTATATTTTTCTTAAATATTGTAGCATTGTTCACAAAAAAAAGCTAATAAATATTTATTATTATTTTAAATTTATGGTTAGATATTTTTTCGGTGTCAATAATTTAAATAAAAGTATTTCAATTTATATTAGGGAGGAACTATGAAGAAGAGGAAATTATGGATTAGCATAGCTGGTATCTTAGTTATAGTAGTTATTTCAGTTACTCAGGTTACAAAATTTAAATTTTTATTTGAAGTATTAAGAATAAGTAGTAGCTTATCTACGGTATCAAGTGATTTTTATAGTGAGCCTATTGAAGATATAACGTATAAAAATATAATTTATAAGAAAAGAGGAAATACTGAATTGAAATTAGATATATATAGTAATGAAGAGGCAGTAGCACCAAGTCCTGTTATTATATATGTATTCGGAAATGGATGGATGTATGGAGATAAAGTAATTCCTTCGGCTATAGAATCTATTATTAATTTACTAAAAGATGAAGGTTATTCAATAATAAGTACATCTTATGAATTAATGGATAATGAAATAATATTAGAAGATCAAATATCAGATGTAAAAGACACTATTAGATGGGTTTATAAAAATAAAGATAAATATAACTTTGATACTGACAATATAGGAATTATAGCACCATCTGCTGGAGCTCAACTTTCAATGGTAGCAGCTTTTTCAGAAGATGATGCGTTTATTGGAGATGCTTCATTAAGGAAATATTCTTCTAAAGTAAAATACATAGTTGATTTATTTGGTCCAGCAAACTTAAGTAAAATAAATTTATCTTCAGGCCCAAAAGAAATAGTTAATAATATTAAAAAAAGTGATATAGAAAAACTATCATCAAGATTTAGTCCTATTGAATATATAAAAAGAGATTTGCCTGACACTCTAGTAATTCACAGTTTAGAAGATAATATAGTACCCTATGAAACTTCTTTAGAATTATATGAAAATGCATTACTTTATGATAATAATTTTGAATTATATACGTTAAAAAGTTGTAATCATTATCTGGAGAATTTATCAAATACTGATGCTTTAAATCTATATATGAAAATTATAGATTATATTTTAAATAAAACTAATTAAATAAAAAATGATAAGCTAATATGTTATTTTAGCTTATCATTTTTTATGAAAATTTATTAAGAATAAATAATTATATATCTTTATTAATTATTTAAATTACATTTAGTTTTATATTATTAGCATCTAGTCTGATTTTGGCACCTAAAGGAAGTGTTAATGTGGGAAGACAATGTCCACAAGCTAAATTATATATTGTTGGCTTTTTTAATGGTAAAATAATTTCATTAAAGATATCATCTAAAGATAGACTTTTTTTATCTTTTGGAGCAACACAATCTGTAAAGGCACCAAGTATTATCCCATTTGCATCTTTTAGCTTTCCAGATTGCTTTAAATGAGTAAGCATCCTATCAACTTTATAAGGAACCTCTCCTACCTCTTCTAAAAACAATATCTTATTTTTCGTATTTATTTCATATTTAGTTCCTAGTGATGAGCAAATTAAAGATAAATTACCACCTATAAGTTTCCCTTCTGCGACTCCAGGATTTATAGTTTTAATAGGGTTTTCTATAGGGTTACATAGTTCTATCATATTATCATTGCAAAATAAAAACTTATTATAGTAATTAAAACTATACTCGTCTAATCCTTTTATTAACTCAGTAGATACCATTGGTCCATGATATGTTATGAGTTTACTTTTTTGATTTATAGCAATATGAAGAGCTGTAATATCGCTATAACCTATAAAAACTTTAGGGTTTTTTTTAATTAAATTAAAGTCTATAAGATTTAATAACCTTGCACAACCATATCCTCCACGTATGGCAAAAATACCATTTATAGATTTGTTTGCAAACATAGAGTTTATATCATTAGCCCGTATATCATCTGTTCCTGATAAAAATCCGTATTCTGAAGTACAGCTCTTTCCAACAACTACATTTAATCCTAAATTTTCTAGAGAGTTAATACAGCTATCTATTAAATTTTTATCAGCAGGGCTTGCTGGAGCTATTATAGCAACTGTATCCCCTTTCTTTAATGGTTTAGGTCTAATCATTATAATCATTCCTTTATAAATAATATATTAAAATATATTATTTATAAAAACTAAATATAAATTAATGGATAATAATTTATATTTAGCTTATATTATTATACTTATTGGAACTATTAATAAAGATTCTCCTGGAATCTTAAATCTAGGTTGTTCAGGTAAGTAAATTCCACGGCTTGCTAAATTATCCATAAGAGAAGAACAGGAGTTTAGAAAATTTTCATAAAAATTTGGTTGTCCAGATCTTCTTAACAAGTGAATACATTCATTAGATTCACACTTTCGAATAACTTTTCCAACTATTGTACAAGAGCATTCGCTACTGTCATATATATTTGAGTAGCTACTAATGAAATTAGTATTATTAACAGTTAGTACTGCATCAAAATTACTACAATTTACAACCATATCTTGAGTATTATTATTAGTTAAAAGCATTTTTAAGTAATTAACTTCTTTATACATGATATCATAATTAATAAGAGAGCTATTTGTGCTTTTTAATGTTTGGTAATGAGAATTAAGATTATCCGGTCCAAGGCAATATAATAAGTTGGTAAGACTATCTATATAAGATACCATAGATTCATTAGATATTCGCCCACTTAATTTAACATATTCGCCACAATTTATATCTAAGCTTACGGAATTAGTATTAACTTCTCTTATTAAATTAGATTCATTTAAACCATCAAGTAGTTGTTGATGGATTTCAAAAGTAGTATATATTCTTGTTAGTTCTTCTTCACGCCTGACAAATCTCCTACCTTCTAATGATTGAATATCTTTATTAAAGTTAGTTACAGTATCTGCTTCAATAAAATTTTTAGCTTTATATCCATCACGCTCATCTCTAATGCATCTATCTTCACCATAATGCTGATTGCTTCCTTCACTCCCTGTTTTGGCATTTATTGTTCTATCCTCTATAAACTTAGAGGTTCTTTTTTCAATGTATCCGTCTATAACTAGGGAGTTTAAATTTTTAGTTATAGCTTCATCAAGATAAATAAGTAAATCTAAGGCATTATTCAAAAGATATTACCTCCTTATAGAGTTTTGCGCATATATAAAGAGAATTATAGTATAAAAAGTATTGTTTCTATAATTTATGCTTATATATAGTATTCTAATTATAAGAATTAATTACTTTTTATTAAAGAAAATAAAACACTTAATAATAAAATAATTGCTATAACTAATAATGAAATAACAGTTGATATTTCTATACCCCAAAAGGCAATGAATAATTTTATTCCTGTAAACATTAATAGAAATGCAACTCCATATTTTATACAACTAAACATACTATCTAGTTTAGCTAGTAAGAAGTAAAGACTTCTTAATCCTAATATTGCAAATATATTTGAAGTATATACTATAAATGGATTTGTTGTGATTGAAAATATAGCAGGTATAGAGTCTAATGCAAATATAATATCAGAGCTTTCAATTAAAACTAAAATTAGTAATAATGGGGTTGCATATAAGACTCCCCTTATTCTTACAAAGAATTTTTCACCATATAATTTATCTGTAACTGGAATTATATGTTCCATAAACTTTAAAATTTTATTTTCACTAAAATCAGCACTCTCTTCTTTATTAAGAAGTATTTTAAGGCCACTAAAAAATAAGAAAAATCCAAAGATGTATAAAAGCCAGTTAAATTTGTTAATAATAGCTACACCAAGAAAAATAAAAATAAATCTTAAAACTACAGCTCCAGTAATACCATAATTTAGAACTCTTTTTTGGTATATCATTGGAATATTAAATGAGGTAAAAACAATTAAAAATAAAAATAAATTATCTACACTTAAACTTAATTCAATTATGTATCCACCTAAAAACTCCAGACCATAACTTGGACCGAAAATAAAATAAATGAATAGATTAACTAAAAATGCAAGGCTAGCCCACATTATAAAATTTCTTAATGCATTTCTTGCTCTCAAAATACTTCTCCTCGTATTAAATTATTTCACAGAATAAATATATGATTTAATAGAGAAAATTATTTGTGCTGAATATAATAAAAAGAAGTAAGAGCAAATTATGTAATCTTACTTCTTTTTATATTAATATATCTTAATGAATTAGTTTACCTGAATCATTTACTAAAACTAAATCTTCAGGATATGGAATAAAGAAACTTTGATTTATTAAATGTTTAAAATCAAATCTGATAATATAACTTTTAACTAAATATAACGGAACTGAGAATGGAATATAACCATTTTTATATTTATCTATTGCTCCACATATAAATTGTAATTCTTCTTCACTTATTTTATCTTTAAATTGATCTAATGATTTAAGTAATACATTTATATTAGATGTATATCTAGGAGCTTTTTGTAATAGATGATTAAGATAGAATTCATACTCTTTAAATAATTCTTCTATATTTTCAACTTTATCTTTATATATTAGGTTATCTAAAAGTCTAGAATATTTCTGACTATAAGAGAAAAATAACAAGGTGTTTTTTAAATGGAAATTCTTTAAATCTTCAAAACTAAGTTTATTTTTTGCAACTCTAAAATCACTTAATATAAAAATCTTTGCTAAAAAATGTTCTCTTATTTTAAAATTTGTTAATCTACCATCATCTTCAATTGGAAGATTGGGGAAATGTTTAAAAACAGCATCAGCAAAAAAGCCACGTTCTCGTCTAACTGCAGCACCTTTTTCAATTGTTTTATATACTTTTGCATCTTTAATTCCACAAGATGGAGATTTACATTTTAATATAAATCCATCAACATTAGATAATTTATTTAGGAATTCATCAGAAAATTTTATCATATCCGCTGTAATGAATTTATTATCTTTAGGCTGAACTAACTCTCTTTTATTATCTATTTCAACTATTCTAATAGTATTTCTTGGAGTAGTTAATCCACATTCAACTTCAGGACAAACAGGAATAATTTCAGCATATTTTTTTAGTTTTTCTATTAATTCATTTTCTTCCATGGTTCCATTGTATTTACAATTTTCAAAACCTAAACATTTACTAACAACTATAATCGGTCTAGTACTACTTACCATTGTATCTATCCTTTCTGTGCTTGTATAATTATTTTCTCTCTAATAGAGATGATTTATACAAGGAAAGAAAATGATATAAATAATGCTAATAAATTATTTAAAACTTATTAGCATTATTTATTATATTTTATATTTCTTTATTGCATAAAATCATTATTGAATATGAGTTTAATTTTGGTACTTCATTACAGTTAACTTTTTTTAATGTTTTAATACCTGATACTTTGTCATTAGCAATTATATTCCAATAACCTGTTTTTGAAGTAGGAATATAAGAGTTAACATCATAATCATTAATACTTGTAGCATTGTAAATAACAATTACTTCTCCTTCATTATAGTCGCTTAAATCAATATGATTAATTATTACTCCACTATTTTCATTATTAGCAAATGTAAACTTAGCTTTATTCTTTATGATTCCAGCATCTCCTATAGTGAAATGAGGTAAAGTCTTTCGTATTTGTATTAATCCTTTAAGGTAATTAAATACATCTATAAAGTCGTTTTTATCACTCCATTTAATGGAATTGACTTCATCAGTACTTTTGTAACTATTATGGTCTCCTTGCTTTGTTTTTAAAAATTCAGATCCATATTGAATAAATGGTATTCCTTGAGCTGTAAATAATATAGATAATCCTAAAATATGTTGTTTTACAAATTTATTATCTAATAGATTGTTGCTTAGATTTTTTCTGTATTTTCCAGGACTAATATTTTGAGTCTGACTTTTTTCTATTTGATCCCATAGGGTATAATTATCATGAGCATCGGCATAATTTATTGTTTCATTTGGATTAGATGTTAATGTGTATATTGATCCTTTTAATCCTTCGATAATATTCCAATGATAAATACTATTATGTTGATTACCATTTATAAATCCATTTGAAGGATTATTATCACCTCTTATAGTATCTCTAAATATATCATTAAATACAGAGAAGTTTTCATTTCTCTGAGAGCCCTTAAATGTACCATTCATTAGAGGTGAAAGGCCTCCTTTCCAAGGTTCTCCATAAATTAAGAAGTTTTCATCTATCTTTCTAGATTTTCTAACGATTTCTCTAGTTGTATCTATATCTAATAACTCCATTAGGTCAAATCTAATTCCATCTATTTTATAATTCTTTATCCAATGCATACAAGAATCAATAATAAACTTTCTTACCATTGGTCTTTCTGTAGCTAATTCATTTCCACATCCAGAACCATTAGTAAATCTACCTAGATAATCAGTTCTGAAATAATACCCAGGAACTATATTATCCATGTTTAAGGTACTCATCATATGATTATAAACCATATCCATAACTACTCTAATTCCTTTTTCATGGAATTTCATTATCATTTCTCTTAATTCAATAATTCTAGTTAATGGATTATAAGGGTTTGTTGAGTAACTTCCCTCAGGAGCATTAAAGTTTTTAGGATCATATCCCCAGTTTCTGTTTGTTGAACTTGGGAAACGCTCATCAACTGATCCGAAATCAAATATAGGCATTAAATGAACATGAGTTATTCCTAATTCAACTAAGTGATCTAATCCGGTTTTTACAATTTTATTAGTATGTTTATCTTTATAGAATGTGTTTTCTTGTACTGCACCTAAGTAAGTACCTTTTAAGCTATCATTTACTCCTGAACTTTCATCAATTGTAAAATCTCTTATATGCATTTCATAAATAGTAGCATCATCTTTTCTTTTAAATTCAGGAATGCTATGCTTTTTAAATCCATATGGTTTTGTAATGTTATCATTTATGTCTAAAATAAAGCCTTTATCGCCATTAACAGAAACGGAATTAGCATATGGGTCTACTGCATAAGTTACTCTTTCATATATTTTCCCATCAACATCAATGTCTTTAAAGTATATTTTATATAAATAATACATGTTATTTGCTATATCTTTATTTACAACAGTAGTATATACTCCGGTTTTATAATCATATATCATAGGATATTTATTTGATTCTTCTTCTTGATTTATATACCATTCATTATATAATAACAACTCTACTTTATAACTTGTTGGAGCCCATAGTTTAAATGAAATTGCATTATTTAGATATACTATACCTAAGTCATCCTTAGAATAATAAAATTTATCTAAAAAGTTTCTAAATAAAACCTTAAAAGGCTTATACGCATTAGATGCTGATACTGTAAGTAAATCGTTAGCTCTTATATGCTTTGTTATATTAGTTATTATTACTTCTTTACCACGAATTATAGAAGAGGTACCCTCTACCTTTTCACCGTTTAAATATAATTTAAAGTCAATACCTAATAATGGTTCACTTGAAAGATAAATTTTTATCTTATTATACTCATCCATAACGGCAAATTTTATATTAGTTTGAGATGCTATTATTGCATCTCTTAAAGATGTATATCTTCTAGGATCACCATAAGTTACATATATATCTTTATAATTTCCTTTTAAATCATAAGTTATAGTTTGTTCTGCCCAGTAGTTTATCCAGTTGTTGCCCCATTGTTTCTTTCTGATAATTAAATAATCTCCTGATATATAAGAAGCGAATCCATAGTCAGTATTAAATTTAAAATCTTGCTCTTCTCCTGAAGAATTCTCACTAAAGAACCAGCAATTCCATATATAATCATGTCCTTGATAGTTATTATCTTCTAAGTAAAAATGAACTAGAGTTCCTGAATAATTTTTATTTTTTACTATAATTTTTTTACTAGCATTTAAATCACCAGTAGTACTTTTAGCATGTACTATAACTTCTGTTCCATCTGCTACTTTATCATTTACTATTAAATATCCATTTTTGATTTTTACTCCTTCAATGTCCTCCTCTAGATGCCAAGTTATATCAGGTAAAGAAATCCTACCATATAGTCCTATACATACTCCAACTAATTCAACTGGCCTTTTATAAGAAACTATATTATTCGATGAATAAACTTTTAATTTCTCAGTAACTTTTTCCCAAATAAAGCTAAAGCTATTTTTTTCATTTCCCTCTGAATCAACCCAAATTTCATTTCCATCACAATCAATTAATATATATTTGTACCTATATTCTCCTGGTTTAAGGTTAGAGGGAAATTTTATTTCTTTAATCATTTTAAGTGTGCCATCACTTGTATCAACTTGCCAATTTAACTTATATTCATCCGATTTTTTCCAAGAGTTAAAATCTCCAACTACGTATGCATAAATACAACCTTCATATTTAGCAGTAAATCTTATAGTATTAGATAATGGGCATAGATTAATGGAATATGTCCCTTTTTCATTATTATTTATTTCAAATCTTTCAACATAATCTGTTTCGTTCATATAAACACCCCATTATAATATTCTTGACCAAAATAAATGTTTAAAACATAAATACTATTTTGTAACCTTTAGGATAATTATAACATTTTTTATTTAAATTTCCTATTGAAAAACATAAAAAAACAAGAAAAGACACTTTGCATATATCTTATCTTGTTTTTTAATTAAAAACTTTTAATTAAGTTGTCAAAATATATTCATATCAAGGTATTATAAAACTATTCTACTTGAGTTAATAATCTTCTCATAACATCTTTAAGTTTATTATAACCTAACTCCCCATTAGCCATAACTAAAACTGCTTTTATATCGTTATCAGAAGGTTCCCATTTATAAGCTTTAAAATCTATTATAGAATCTTCAGGTAAATATTCTTCTAGTTCAAAACCTAGTTCTTCAGTAGAGGCCATATATTCATCAAATAAAGAATCTTCATCTAATTCGTTAACATTAACACTTTCTTTAATTTCTTCATTTAAGAAATCAATATTAATACTTAGATTAAAAGCAATTATATCTTCTCTTTTAGATCCTTTACTCATATCTTTTATAACTTTAAACTCTGTATTTTCTTCAATTAGAGTTTTAATATCTTTACTATCTAGAACTCTATTTCCAAATGCAATATACATTATTATTTTTCCTCCTAGGTATTTAAAAATTTATCTTCTACAAAAGATAATTAACTTTTGTAGAAGATATTTATAAAAATCTTATTTATAATTTAACAAAATAAATAGTAAATATCAATAAAAATATATCTATATTCTTATTATCCTCTTTAATGAAATAGTTATAGTTTGATAAATAATAAATCCTCCTATTGTGTTAATTAAAAGTGCTGGAATTACTACAGTTATAAATAATATTGAAAAATCAGCTGGTAATCCTGAGATATATTTAGCTGATAATAAGAATGTACTTCCACTTATAAGTGTGCCTAAAGGAAAAGTTATTAAAGCTAATAGATTTTCTTTTAAATTATTTAACTTTATAAGATCTAATGTTTTATTTAAGAATAATAATACAAGATACATTATATTTACAGTTACTAGTTTATCAATTATATTAGGAAGTTGCCCTCCTGGAAACTTAGTTGTTAAAGCTGTGAAAACACCTGTAATTATAGCTGCAATTATATTAGTTTTATAATCATTATTATTAATTATCATTATTACAAAAAGCATTGATAATGTAAAATCAGGTTGCATAGGTAAACATAATGCTGGAGTTACTTGATGTAGTATAGCACCGATAGCTAAAAGAAGAGCATTAATGACCATTTTTTGAGTATTAATATTTTTTTTCATTTTTAATCCCCCTAAATAAAATTTAATTTGATAGTTTAAAATACAATTTAAGTTAGATATCGTTCATGCCATACTAATCACCTCCATATTATTTATTAAAATAAAAAAACTCCGTCCTAAAAATATAGGACGGAGCAAATAATCCGCGGTACCACCTAAATTATGATAAATAATAATATTTATCATCACTTAAACTCAAGTAATAACATACTTGTCCTACTATAACGTGCAGGGTACGGTATTTGGTACTAAGAAACTTTTCCCATTACTTCTCTAAGG